>JALUTR010000360.1 GCA_027021785.1 Fidelibacterota bacterium
TCATCGGATTGTTGTTGGCCTTATTCTCATTAACCACTTTCAAAATCAGATAATGGATATTTCCGCCGGTAAAAATATTGACGTCGCCCACCGTTCGATCGTGATTATCGGATTGGGCAGGAGCGGTCTGGAGGCCGCCCGATTGGCGCATTACGTCGGGGCCAACGTGTTTGTCAGCGACCCCGGATTTTCCCGGCAACTGCGGCATAACCTGGGATTACTCACCAAGTTAGGGATCGAAGGTGAGCTTGGAGACCACAGCGATCGTATATACGCCGCCGATATGTGGATCATTTCCCCGGGGGTTCCCAGGGACGCAAAGATCGTGAAAATCGCCCGGCAACGGGACATCCCCATCGTCAGTGAAATCGAATTTGCCAGTTGGTTCACGCAGTCGCCCATCATAGCGGTAACCGGTTCAAACGGGAAAACCACCACGGTAAATATTTTAAACGCCATGTGTCAATCGGAGAAAGTTCACGGCGTGATGGCCGGCAATGTCGGAATTCCCTTCTCTCAAAAAGTACTGGAAGAATTACAGAAACCGGATCCGTTACGAACCTACATTCTGGAGATATCCAGTTTCCAGATGGAATTCATCCACCATTTCAAACCTCATTTCGCCGTATATCTGAATATTTCCCCCGACCATCTTGACCGACACTATACTTTCGATGAATATCTGAACCGAAAACTGGACATGATCCGTAACCAGACCGACCGGGATTATATCATTTACAACGCGGACGACCCCATTCTTGCCAGACATTTATCATCCCGTTCCGCGATCACGATTCCTTTCAGTCTGCAACCGAATGTCGATACGATTTTCAGTATCAACCATATTTGTATCCATGACCGGCGGCACGAGAAATTGATCGATCTGGCCCAAATCGCCTTACCAGGGCGACATAATCTCGCCAACCTGCTTGCGGCGGCCACTACGGCTCACGTAATGGGGATTCCCAAGGAAATAATTGCCCGTATCTGCGCTACCGTCGGCAGTATTGAACACCGTCTGGAAAAGGTCACCGACATTAATGGCGTTACCTATATCAACGATTCGAAGGCAACAAACGTGGATTCCGTTAAAGTTGCCCTGGACAGTTTTTCACAACCCGTAATTTTAATTCTGGGAGGTAAGGATAAGGGGGGCGATTTCACCCAATTAATCCCACATACCCACAACACAAAGGCCGTAATCGCCTACGGCCAGGCTCGAGAAAAAATCGTTGCTGCGCTCGAGGATGCGGTGAGACCTGTTCCGGTAATGGGTCTTAAAGAGGCAGTAACGTTGAGCCAAGAGCTGGCCGGCCCGGGAGACATTGTTTTGCTTTCCCCGGGCTGCGCCAGTTTCGACCAATTCGACAATTATGAAGAGCGGGGCAACAAATTCAAGGAATGGGTCCGGGAATTGAGAACGAGCAAATGAACCACTTAAACGTCATAATAAAAAAGTACGATCGGCCGTTACTGGTCGCGATAATCATTTTGTGCACGATCGGCATCGTCATGCTTTACAGCGCCAGTGTTTCCCTCTCCATATTCGAAACCGGCGGACGCACCGATATGCGCTTTTTACAAGCCCACCTGAAAAGATTATTGATTGGCGTGCTCGTGCTGTTCACTTTTGTCCTGTTGGATTATCGGAAACTGAAAACAATTGCTCCGTACCTGCTTATCGGATCAATCGGATTACTACTTCTAACCAAGGGAATTTTCCTGATTAAGGGAATATCCGCGCCGGCCCGCTGGCTGTATTTCGGCCCGATTTCGATTCAAACCGCAGACATTACCCGCCTGGTGCTGATTATCTTCCTGGCCGCATACATCGATCATAAACGCGACCAAATAAAAGATTTCTATTCCGGTTTATTTCCGCCGTTGATGATTATGGCCATTATCCTGGGTCTTATTGTTATTCAACCCGATTTCAGTACCACCGCCATGCTGGCAATTATCGGCGGAATGATGTTATACCTCGGCGGGGCGCGAATACCGCATCTCCTGGCGACAGCCACAGTGGCAGCGACTGTTGCCGTCCCGGTGATGTTGGCCATGCCTTATCGCCGTGAACGGATTTTATCGTGGCTTTTCGGAAGCGACGAAGGGGCTGCCGGATATCAGGTGACACAATCCCTGATTGGTTTAGGCAATGGCGGAATCTTTGGGATGGGATTAGGAAACAGCATGGAAAAAAACCTGTTTCTGCCGACACCCCATACCGATTTTATTTTTGCCATTATCGGTGAGGAAATCGGATTGATCGGCACCGTTTTTATTTTGACGCTTTTTCTGTTCATTTTTCAACGGGGCATCAAAATAGCCAAGGAATGCGCCGACCCCTTCGGTGTTTTGCTGGCCATTGGAATCTCCTTCAGTTTCATCTTGTACGCCTTTGTCAATGCGGCCGTTGTTACCGGTATTCTCCCCGTCACCGGCTTGCCGATGCCCATGATCAGTTACGGGGGCTCCGGAATGGTTGTCAATTTCGCGAGTATCGGAATCCTGTTAAACATCAGCCAATCGAAACGGTCCATCGTTCATCGTAAAGGCTGGAGTCCCAAAGTTAAGATTTGAACTCAAAAGAGAAATAATGACGAAAAAGCCAAATATAATCATCGCCGGCGGAGGAACGGGTGGACATCTGTTTCCGGCCCTGGCCATAGGTGAACAGCTTATGAAGAAACGACCGGAGGCACAGGTGTTTTATATCGGTTCCAAATTCGGTATCGAAGCCCGGCTTCTTCCGAAAAAAGAACCGGCTTATGCCCTGTTGCCCATTCGGGGACTGCAAAGAGGTCTGAGTGCGCAAGCCCTGGCGCGCAATTTTGCGCTTCCCTTCCGGTTATTCCGCTCCTACTATCTGGCAAAAAAGATATTTAACAGGATCAATCCCCAGGTAATCGTCGGCACCGGCGGTTATGCCAGCGCCATTCCCTTAAAGCTGGCCGTGAGAAACAACATCCCCATCCTTCTTCAGGAACAGAATTCATATCCGGGTTTAACAACCCGGATGTTTGCGGACAAGGCCGATCGTATCTGTGTCGCCTTTTCCGATGCGTATAAATATCTTAAAAAAAAAACGTTGAACTCACCGGTAATCCAATCAGGCCCGAAATTCAGGACGGCGATCGTATGAAAGCATTCAAGCACTTTAATTTGAATCCGGAACGACCGGTTGTTTTCCTGATGGGCGGTAGTCAGGGCTCCGCAAGGTTAAATCGCACCATGCAAGCGATTTTGGAGCAACCCGACCTGAACGATATCCAGCTCCTCTGGCAAACCGGGAGCGGTCAATACAATTATTATTCGGGTTTTGATTCCGAAACGGTACGGATCGTTTCTTTCATCAATCAAATGGCCGACGCGTATGCCATGGCGGACCTGGTTATTTCCCGGGCCGGTGCATTAACGCTGGCGGAAATCACCGCCTGTGGCAAACCAAGCATCCTGGTTCCCTTACCGGGCGCGGCCGGCGGTCACCAAATGAAAAACGCCCAATCCCTGGTTGCCCATTCGGCCGCTAAAATGATCCCGGAAAAAGATTTGACCCCGGAGAGACTAAGAAACATGATTTTAAACCTTCTGGAAAATAAATCCGAACTGCAACGCTTGTCTCAAAACGCAAAATCCCTGGGAAAACCGGACGCGGTGGAAATCATTGTCAATCATATCCTGGAAATAGCGGAATCCTGATGTTTCGCTCAGTCAACAAAATTCATTTTGTGGGAATCGGCGGAATCGGCATGAGCGGAATTGCAGAACTGTTATTAAACCTGGATTTCGAGGTATCCGGATCGGATTTAAACGAGTCCTCAATCGTCAGGAACCTCCGTGCCAAGGGCGCGAAGATCCATCGCGGACACAAGGCCGAACACGTAGGCGAAGCCGATGTGTTGGTTTATTCCAGCGCCGTCAAGGAAGATAATCCCGAACTCGTCGCCGCCCGCAATCGGGGGATTCCGGTTATTCGGCGGGCCGAAATGCTGGGTGAATTAATTGCCGTGAAAGAAACCAGTATCGCCATTGGCGGAACACACGGAAAAACATCCACTACCTCGATGATTGGTTCGGTTTTGTCGGCCGCCCGGATGGATCCGACCCTCGTTGTCGGGGGATTGGTAAAGACCCTGGATACTAATTCATTGCTGGGGGCGGGTGATGTTATCGTCGTCGAAGCCGATGAGTTCGACCGCAGTTTTTTAGCCCTGCGCCCTACTATTTCGGTCGTGACCAACATCGAATTGGAACACACCGATTGCTACCGGGATCTGAAAGACCTGCAGGCCGCCTTTACCCAATTCTGCAATTCGGTTCCCTTTTACGGCGTTTTGATAGCCTGCCTGGATTCTCCGGGGGTTCAGGGCATTCTATCGGAGATAAAGCGACCGGTTGTCTCATACGGATTCTCCAAACAGGCGGATTACCGGGCCGAAAATCCGGTCTTTTTCGAAGCCACTTCCAAATATACCGTGAACCATCACCAAAAAGAAATCGGGACGATACAACTACAAGTACCCGGAATACATAACGTGTTAAACTCGCTGGCGGCCGTCGCCCTGGGTATGGAAATGGGGATTCCGTTTGACATTGTGGCCCGGGGATTGGTTGCTTATGAAGGGGTTCGCCGACGATTCGAAATAAAAGGAATCGCCCGGGATGTTATGGTCGTGGATGACTATGCCCACCATCCCACCGAAGTGAAGGCCACCTTAAAAGCGGCGCGGCAAGGCTGGGAACGACGTATTATCGCCGTGTTTCAACCACACCTGTATACCCGTACCAGAGATTTTTATGCCGAATTCGCGACGGCATTCATGAACAGTGACATCCTGATCGTCACCGACATATTCCCGGCGCGGGAAACCGCCATACCGGGTATCACCGGTGAACTGGTGGCCCAGGCCGCGAAAGACTCCGGTCATAAACAAGTGTACTATCTCCCGGAACCGGATCACCTGGAACGCACGTTGGATTCAATAATTCAACCGAACGATATGGTCATCACCATCGGGGCGGGGAATATCTGGCGCTATGGTGAGGCCTATTTCAGCCACCTGCAAAACATGGAGAAAAAGGGTGATTAACGGAACCATCATCGGATGGCGTACAACATGGCCTCTGCAAAACAAAGATTTTTCGAAACTTCAAATAACTTATGATAACCGGATAAATTGAAGGATTTAAGTCCATTGACAACGTTGGTAAAAGGGACCTGTTTATTGAATGAACCGATGGCCCGTCACACTTCGTATGGAATCGGCGGACCGGCGGCGGCTTACGTAAGACCCGCAAATCGTGAAGATTTGATTTCCGTGCTCGACTTCGCGGCCGAAAATCAGGTCCCCATTCATATCGCCGGTTCCGGATCAAATTTATTGGTTGCCGACAGCGGTGTCGATGGAATTATCGTAGCGCTGAATAAAACCTTCACCCGCCTGGAATTTGACGGTAACCGGGTATACGCCGAAGCAGGCGTTATACTTGATCATTTGGTGAGAATGACGATAAAACGGAACCTGTCCGGCCTGGAAAACCTGATCGGGATACCGGGAACATTGGGAGGCGCGTTGATTATGAATGCCGGCGCTTTCGGCAGCGAAATATCCGACCACTTACTCAAAGTGCATTTAATAAATATACAAGGACAGGAAAAAACAATACCGGCCGAAAACCTCACTTTCGGATACCGTTCTTCATCCTTTCAACCGGATGAAATTATTGTCGCCGCCGAGTTCAAACTGGTAAGCGGTTCACCCGCGGATTTAAAGCAAAAACAGGAACGGGCCGGCTCCGGACGCAAATCATCCCAACCTTTACGGTTCCGGTCCGCCGGTAGTGTATTTAAAAATCCCCGCCCTGATTTGGCCGCCGGATACCTGATCGACAAAACCGGACTGAAAGGAACGCGCGTCGGTGACGCGGAAATTTCCACCAAACATGCCAATTTTTTCATCAATCGTGGACATGCGACGGCAAACGACGTAGTACAACTGATTAAGCTGACCCAGGCAAAGGTATTTGAAAAATTTAATATCAAATTGGAATTGGAGATAAAAACACTGGGATTTGAACCGGGAACGTTTCGCTCATGAAGAACAACAACAAACAGCGGTGGATCATCGGCAGCATATTGGTGCCCTTTATTATCGGTTTGATCTGGACCGCCTTCAAATGGGCCGATTACAATTCTTATTTGTCGATAAACCGGATACAGATTCAGGGCGCTTCCATCATCGAACCACAGGAATATCTTGAGTTGCTGGGCGATATAACGGATACACCCATCGCTCAGATAAAGCTGGATGAAATACGTTCAGCCATCGAAGCCCACCCTTATGTTCGGGCCACACGAGTGAGCCGACATTATCCCAATACGATTAAAATAGAGCTTGTTGAAAGGCAACCCATCGCAATGGTCAATATACCTCCCATGGTCCTGATTGACGCGGAAGGAGTCGTCTTGCCGGAGACGGACAATACTATCAATCCCCAGCTTCCCTGTCTTTCCAATTTTAATCCGGCAAAACAACTCTATCCGGTGGGAGAACAGGCTTTATCCCAAAAAGTAATCGAGGCAACGAAGATCGTTACCCAAATCCGGCGGAAATACCCGTCATTATACCGCAATTTATCCGAGGTACGCCTGAACCACCGGGAAGAATACGAACTGATCTTATCGGAAGAACCAACCCGTATTGTTTTGGGGTCCGATGATATATGGTTTAAGCTACTGATATTAAAGGAATTTGAAAGATCGATAACACCGCTGCGAAAATTAACCGATTATACTTATCTGGATTTGCGTTACGAAAATCAGGTAATCGCCCGGGAAAAGCACGTATGAAGAACCTGAACCTAAGCCAGGACAAGAATATCCGTGTCGGTATCGATGTGGGCAGCGATAAGATCGTTTGCGCCATCGGCGAAGTGATACCACAATCGAAGGAAGTGAAACTCCTGGGGATTGGGCTGGCAAAATCAACCGGTATAAAACACGGTTCCATCATCCATCGTGATAAGGTGATCGGAGAAATGGAAAAAGCAATTACCGAGGCAGAGACAATGGCCGATACGAAAGTAAATCGAGCCATTCTCTCAATTTCCGGCGACCATATTCGCGGGATTAACACGCAAGGGGCCATTGCCATCCAGAAGAACCGTCATGCCACCTTACCGGTTGAACAGGATATCCGCAAGGAAGATGTCCAGAAAGTCCTTGAATTGGCGAAAGCCATCTCTTTCCCTGTTGATCGTGATATTTTGCACGTATTGCCACAGGAATTCGTGATCGATACCATGACCGGCATCAAAAACCCGGTGGGGATGTCGGGTAGACGCCTTGAAGCGCGGGTTCACCTCGTCACCGTCGCCACATCGGCCGCCACCAATTTAACGAGTTGCGCCGAGGAGCTGGGAATCGTGGTTAACGGATTGGTTTTCCAGGGCCTGGCGTCATCTTTATCCGCGCTTGACAAGGATGAAAAAGAATTGGGTGTGGCCCTGGTCGATATCGGCGCCGGAACCACAGAAATAACGGTTTATCATGAAGAAGGCATTCGTCACACCGGGGTAATTCCGATCGGCGCCAGCAGTATTACAAACGATATCGCGGTGATGCTCCAGATAGGTACCAACGATGCCGAAGAGATCAAACTAAAATACGCTTCCGCCAAGGCATCCATGGCGTCGCCCGAGTTGGATTTCGAGCTCCCGGTAAAAAACGGTGGTATCTCCCGCCAGGTTTCCGAACATGAATTGTCCCGCTATGTGGAAGCGCGGATGGTTGAGATCCTCCAACTTGTGGCACGTGAAATTTCGCGAGCGGATATCCGTGAAAAACTCACGTACGGCATCGTATTGACCGGTGGCGGCGCTCAGTTGAAGAATTTAACCGGCCTGGCGGAAGAAGTTTTAAAAATGCGCGTACGAATCGGAAGCCCGAAAGGAATCAGTGGTGTGGTTGAAGTCGCAAACAGCCCCCTTTACACTGCCGTTCTTGGTTTGTTACAATGGTCCCTGCACGAGGAAGAAATGAGTATTATGATCCAGCCGGAATTCACAGCCAGAACGTTGGTAACAAGGATTGCCGCCTGGTTCAAAGAATTTTTCTAAACCATTATAAGAGCACTAAAAAACTAAAATAAACAAGGAGATGGGATATGTTATTTGAATTCGATAGTCTTGCAGAGCAAAAAGCCAAACTGAAAGTAGTGGGTGTCGGTGGCGCCGGTGGGAACGCCGTTAACCGAATGATTACGGCCGGTATGGAAGGGGTTGATTTTATCGTTATCAATACCGACGCGCAGGATCTTGACAATAATGCAGCGGAACATAAGATCCAGATCGGAAAAAATTTAACCAAGGGATTGGGGGCTGGCGCTAAATCGGATGTCGGCCGGGAAGCGGTTGAGGACGACCGGGAAGCGGTTCAGACCATGCTCGAGGGATCGGATATGGCTTTCATCACGGCCGGTATGGGCGGCGGTACGGGAACGGGAGCCGCGCCAGTAATAGCGCAGGTTTCACGCGAATTGGGAATCCTTACCGTAGGTATCGTAACCTTACCTTTTAACTTTGAAGGACCCAAACGGATGAATCGGGCTCTGGCCGGAATTGCGGAATTGCGAAAGGCCTGTGACACATTGATTGTCATTCCCAACCAGAAACTTATGACCATCGTGGACAAAAACACCACGCTGACGGAAGCGTTTCAGTTGGCGGATTCCATTTTGCATCAGGCGGCAAAAGGCATATCCGATCTTATCAATGTGCACGGCATGATCAACCTCGATTTCGCGGATGTTGAGACCGTGACGAGAAATATGGGTGAAGCCATCATGGGTACCGGTATTGCGACCGGTGAGGAACGGGCCGTGCTGGCGGCACAGCAAGCCATCTCCAGTCCGTTACTGGACAACGCCAGCATCAGCGGCGCACAAGGCGTGCTGGTAAACATTACCGGCGGTCCCAACCTGACCCTCCATGAAATTGATGAAGCGACTTCAATTATTTTCGAGGAAGCGGGCAATGATGCCAATATTATCTTCGGCGCTGTGATTGATCCGAAGATGGATGAGGAAATATCGGTCACCGTAATTGCAACCGGTTTCAATCAAGTAATGCCGGTGGAAACCCATGATCATTCCACCACTGTCCACCAGACAAAACGTCCCGCAGATACACGGATTTTAGCGGAACAACTGAATATGCCGTTGCACAATCAAAAAGTCGATGAGAGCGACAGCTCCGAACCGGTCAGAAAAACCAAATCATCCAAATTCTTCTTTGATGATTCAAACCCGGTGATCTATGGTAAAGATTTGGAGATTCCCGCCTTCATTCGTCGTCAACATGAGTGACGAATAACGGATAGTTGGATGTAGTTGGAAAGAAAAACCCCTTCTCAAAAAGAAGGGGTTTTTCATATCAGCGCAGATAATAATTCAATCCGAACAGGTCATATCCTCTTTCCCGCAGCGCGCATTTCATGCACAACCTTCCGAATACCTTTTTTGTCAATAATACGCATTCCCTTGGCTGATACTGTCAGTGTAATGTAGCGATTCTCATCAGGCAACCAAAATCGTTTGCGCTGTAAATTCACATTAAACCGGCGCCGGGTTTTATTATGAGCATGGCTAACGTTATTACCAAACATCGGTTTTTTACCGGTGACATCACAAATTCTACTCATATTGTCCTCGAAAAAATAATTTTTCCATTAATTTTATTAATAAACATTTTTATCTAAATCTATTTCGGGGCGGGAATTTACGTTGTTTATTTTAACAGACAAATGAAAAGCTCAGGTGAAAAAACGTTCTGACACTTATCAGGGTTTTACCACGAACGGCATTGAAGTAAACCCGGTAGATTCTCTCCCTCTTTACATTTTGCGCAAACGGGCGGGGAGATCACCCGCCCGTTTCCTTCTATTCTCCAGGCTAAACCTTTTTGAACCAAAATTAATGCCCTTTTCGTAATTCCTCCGCCTGGTGTTTGATTTCCGTCAGATCCATTACCATTTCGCTCCAACCATACCATAAGGCATAATCCGGATTCGCGTGGAATGTCCCCTGGAATAGCCGCATTCTGTGTTTTAAATGCATCAGAAACAACCGTTGCTCGATCGGAGTTGGGGCATCGCTGAAAGCCAACAGGTCCGGGAACGGGTAAGCATATTCTTTTGGCTTTTCCAGTATCCCATCCTGATACAACCCGGCAACCACTCTAATGGCTTCCGCTAAAAGTTTGTCGCCCCGGCGAATGATATCATCGCCCTTTGCCAACTCGGCGCGGGCAAAATTCTCCGAATGACATTGGCTGCAGACTTCGATCATCTTCGCGCGTTCCTTATCGAATCCTTCGGCGGTCAGGCGAGCCACCTGCGCCTTGTCGACGATGTCCAACCGAGCGGTCGGGTTTCCGTCAGGATCCAAAACGCCCAGGGCTTGTAAAATCGTTACCCGGTTTGCCCACCATTCCTCGTCCTCTCCGGGATAAGGAGCCAATCCATTCGTACGAACCGCTAAAAAGCCCCATGCGGTTCTGACCTCGTGATCGCCTTTCGGCATATGACAGGTCTGACAGGTAGGCGCGGAGACGCTCTCAGGCAATGTCCCATTTTGTTTTAAAAGGTATCGCACACCGTGCTTTGACGCGGAATACATCTCCCATTGCGGATGGTCAAAACCCATGTGACAGGTTTGACATGCTTGTGGTTGTTGGGCCTCTATTTTCGAAAAGGTGTGTCTTGTATGACAGGCATCACAGGACGCGATTCCGAACCGTTGGCCATCGGCTTTTAGTTGCTCTATTTCTTCGACCGATTTGAGTCCGATTTTATGGCACCCACCGCAACCTTTCATCCCCTCGATCAGCGCCATCGGTTTCCAATGCGTGGTCGGCATGGCCTTCATGGCGGCCCAGGCAAAGGCATGTTTCCCGGCTGAGTATTGATTTACCTGATCTTCGTGACAATCACTACATGTTTCCGGCGTCGGAATAGCGGCTTTCGCGGCATCTTTCATGGTAGTATGTTCTTCACCGTGACAAGTTTCGCACCCCACATCTTCCACGAAATGTTTGCTCAGCTTCCAATCATTTACGACTCCCGGCGTCACTTTGTTATGGCATTGGACACAATCCGCGCCCCAAACCGTCCCGACGAACATGATACCAATCAGGATTAACATTTGTTTGATCTGTTTCATGTTATTCCCCTTTTTCCTTATTCCCCCACTGGTTAGTATGGTATATTGTGAAGTATTAGATAAGAAATAAACCTGGCAAGGAATGGTGCCGGGGCAAAAAAATCGGGTAAACTGCCCGGATCAATACCGGTATTGCTTATTCTTGAACTATTCGTTCTAAATCTGACCTTTATTAAAGCGTTCAGGATTTATCCTTCGATTGTTTTCGATCAATATCTTTTATTTTCAAGTACAGGGCAAGCGCCAAAAAGGTGATGATCAACGAGGAAATAAACAATCCTTTGCGCCGGAAATCAAACTCGGCAAGAGCCGCTTTGCCGCCTTCAATGGCGGTTTTAGTCGCTTCAAATCCCGGCTTCGCGATTTCCTCAACATAATCCTTGTTAAAACTGTGAATACTGGTTCTGGTCTGAATCAACACCTTATGAGCTTCTTCCAGGGGAAACAGAAGGTCGGAAACTTCCATTCCTTTTTGATCGGCTTTTTCAACAAAGGAATTCGCGATCGCAATCTGTCCTTTCAAACTATCGAGTAGTGTATAGAAATGATCGGCCATGATTTTGGCCTCTCCGCCCTTATCCTCATGGCATTGTACACAAACAGATCCGTGCTCCCAGTTTAAAAAATCGTCATTCGGTTTCAATACTTCATGATTACCGTGGCATGCTTCGCATTGACCAAAGCCACGTTTCACAAAAATTGGTTTCAGATGGCTTTCCTGAAACAATTGGTCGTTATTAACATGGCAGGTCCCGCAAATATCCGAGATATGCGAAACGTCGGGTGGGATTGCGCCGTGATTACCATGACAGTCATTACAAGCGGGGGCGCCCACATCGTTATTGTCCAATAAGGCTTCGCCGTGGACGGACTTCCGATATTTATAGTATTGATCGGTGGGAATTCCGAATTCCGCCATGTAATCGGAGTTGCTGTGGCAATTGGAACAGGTCGATGGTACATTCATGTCATAAACGGGTGAACGCGGGTCCTCCACGGAAAGAATGCCGTGAACGCCATGGCAGTCCGTACAAATCGCTACCTTTTTATTTCCACGTTTCAATTCCATTCCATGTTTACTGGTCCAGTACTGTTTCACCTGGTCGGTTCTGATGGCCGTCGAATATTGTCTCATAAAACGGGGATCACTATGACAGCTACCACACATTGCAATTTCATCCGTCCGGCTGACCTCACCGCTGAAAGATTCATTATCCCACATCGCTTTATCTTCATCATCAAACGCTTCCGGATCCCCACCATGGCAATCGGCGCAGCTCAGGCCGCGTTTCAAATGAATATCGTTTAATATGTCCGGAAATAGTTTTTGGCCTTCTTCCTGTTCCTCATCCATTTCCTTATGACAACGAATGCAGGCATCTTCCTTGGGAATAGGTTGTTGTTCCGCCAAGAGGAATCCCATAAAAAAAAGAATCACACCCAATAATTGTAAATTTCTCATACCAAGTACCCCCAGATAGTCATCGTAATCATGTAGATGATTAATATTATTCCGAACCAATTCCAAAATTTCGAGCGTTCACCGACCTTGGCTTTTTTATCCAATAACGGCACAAAAAACCAGATCAATCCTCCCAACATAAAGGTGAGGATACCCAGTAATTCTCCTTCGATGAACCATACATGGGCAGGAATTAATCTTAATGTCTGATACATAAACATGAAATACCATTCGGGTTTGACGCCGGGGGGAGCGGGCGCTAAGAAGTCCGCTTTTACACCTAATTCCCAGGGAAAGAAAACGGCCAGCAAAGCCACAACATTTAAAATGATTAACCAGGTCAGCACATCACGAAGCGCGAAGTTCGGAAAGAAGGGCATGTACCGGCGGTCTTCCTCGGGGACTTTTTCCAGTTCCGGGGGAATGCTCATACCTTGCACCTGAACCAAAACCAGGTGGATCCCCAACAACACCGTAAACACCGCCGGAATGATGGCTACGTGAATTCCGAAGAATCTTGATAAGGTAGCCCCGCTGACTTCATCGCCCCCGCGAAGTAACCGCAGTAAAAAGTCCCCGACAACGGGGATGGACCCGGCAATATCGGATCCGACTTTGGTAGCGAAAAACGCCAACTCATTCCAGGGAAGCAAATATCCCGAGAATCCAAAACCCAACGCCAGGAACAGAAGCAACATCCCGGAAAACCAGGTAAGTTCACGCGGCTTTCGATAAGCTTTAGCGAAGAAAACCGTAAACATGTGGAGAAAGACAAAGAAGATAAACAAGTTTGCCGACCAACTGTGAATCTCCCGAATCAACCACCCAAACTCCACCTTACTTACGATAAACCGCACGCTTTCAAAGGCAGTGGCTACTCCCGGTTGATAATAAAGCAACAGCAAAACCCCGGAAACAACCTGGGTAATAAAAAGAAAAAGGGAAACACCCCCTAAATAATACCAAATAGTGCCGTAAAAAACCGGCACCTTTTTCTTCTTCGAAAACTCAACTATCTTATCCAGATATAATCGTTCGTTCAGACTCTCATATATCCCCATTATGTCATCTCCTCACGAGTGACGATTACTTTATCATTTTGTAAGACGACCTGGTATTGCATTAACGGTTTGGGTGGCGGACCGGATATGTTCTTACCCTCAATATCATACAAACCATTATGGCAGGCACACCAGATCTGTTCCGTATCCGACTTATATTGAACGGTGCAGTCCAGATGAGTACATGTGGCAGACAACGCATGGAAGTCTCCGTTTTGTTGTCTGAAAACAATGACCGGTCGCCGACCAAAACGGACAATCTTGGAAGAACTGGGTGGGAATTCACTAATTCCGCCTGCTTCAACACTGTTAACGCTCATCTCCGCAACTTTCGGCGGCACCAAATATTTCCCGATGGGATAAAGAACAGCCCCAATCCAGGCGAAGAAACCGGCACCAAGGATAATGTCCAAAAATTTCCTTCGCGTCTGCTTATTTGATGTTTTTACGATATCAGAATGATCAGAGTTCATTTGTATTCATATCTCCCGTAATTCAAAATTCAACAACAATCAATTACGCAGAATTTAACAATTTCCCCTTCTAAAAAGGAAAACAATACGGCATATTCTCACTTATTCTTCCATATATTGCCGGTCACCAGTCTGTCTTCGGTCCGGACATACCGGGAAACACAAAATGTCAATTCGATACAAATGTCTATAATCATATTAGCCAACCACCGAAATAACAGCGCCTGAGTGAACGTGTCAAAATGAAAAAACCCTGGTTTGGGGAAAATAGTTGTAGGGAAAAGATGCGATATGTTTTTTATCCCGAGTTATTCATCAGCCGGTGGAGTAGGGGCTACCAAAGGCGGCCCCTACTCCACCGCTTTCGCGGTGAATAAAAAAGGTTAAATCTCCGTGTTAAATAATCACAACCAAAATGTAATGTCGCCTTATTAACTTCTATCGAAAGATAAGCCTTAAACAATGAAAAGAAAATTGACCATTCGACGAGCCCACCGGGGCGACATGGAAACCCTGGTAAAACAAAACATCGCCCTGGCCGAGGAAACCGAGAACCTTCACCTGGATGAGGAAATTGTTATCCCCGGGGTTGAGGCGGTCCTGAATGATCCTCATAAGGGCATCTATCTTATCGCTGAAAGCGACGGTGAAATTGCGGGGCAACTCATGATTACAAATGAATGGTCCGATTGGAGGAACGGCTATTTCTGGTGGATTCAATCGGTTTACGTTCAACCGAAATTTCGTAAACTGGGCGTTTACCGGGCGCTCTACCAATTTGTTAAACAGTTGGCTCAACAGGAAACCCCGGTGCGCGGTATCCGGTTATATGTGGACAAAAACAATACTATCGCCCGAAAAGCCTATTTTAACCTGGGGATGAGTGAGTCACACTACTTATTGCTTGAAGATAGATTAGATGGGTAATAACCGGTTACAAATCGGCGACATTAAAATAGAGCCCCCGGTATTTTTAGCCCCCATGGCCGGCGTTACCGATTATTCTTTCCGGATATTATGCAAAGAACAGGGCGCCGGTGTTGTATACTCGGAATTTGTATCCGCCCACGGAATTATTCGCGAAAACCGCAAAACATTGAACATGATCAGGTTTGAGTCTTCCGAGCGCCCGATCGGGATACAGATTTTCGGTGATAGTCCGAAAGTAATGGCGGAAGCCGCGCATTACGTAGTGGAAAAATTTACTCCCGATATTCTGGATATTAACTTCGGGTGTCCCGTCCCCAAAGTTACCAGAAAGGGAGCCGGGTCGGCAGCCCTGCGAAACCTAGACCTTATGGAAGCAATAGCCGCTGCGGTGGTCGCGGCAATCCCGGGTACTCCGGTTACGGTAAAAATGCGGGCGGGATGGGATTCCAATTCAATCGTCGTCCCCGAAGCCGGTGTGCGGCTGGAAAAAGCCGGCGTGAAAGCTATTACGTTACATCCGCGTACCACCAGGCAAACATACCGAAAACGCGCCGACTGGTCGCTGATCAAATTATTAAAAGAGGCCGTCTCAATCCCGGTAATAGGCAACGGCGACATCGTCCATCCCCAAGACGCATTACGAATGTTTGTCGAAACCGGCTGTGATGCCGTCATGATCGGGCGGGCAGCCCTGGGCAATCCCTGGTTTTTCCGTGATGTCATTGCCCTGTTACAGGGAAAACCGTTGCCTCCCCCGCCCTCCCTGGAAGGAAAAATTTCCACCTGTCAACATCACCTTGAACTTTTAATTGAATCGCATGGCGAAAAAACGGGTGTTAACCTGATGCGCAAACATTTTGGCTGGTATCTCAAGGGTTTCCCGGGGGCGGCGGCCATTCGGAAAAAATTAGTTACGGCCACAAATCCGGACATCATCAGGGAAGAATTGAATTTTCTTAAACACGTCCCACAACATGAGCCGCCACCGGTAAGCCGGCCCGCTTAATATGCTGTTCAATCCTTTACGGACAAAGGGAATCGGTCGTCAATTCACCAGCCGACGGATTGACTATATCCTTCATCACCGAAGCATGGCGAAGAATCTTCCCTTCTGCTTGATCCCACCGGTCGGAACTGGTAAATTTCGCCGCTTTTTTATGAAGATATTGACGATATTTATCCTTTAGGAGAGGTTTCGTATGCCAAATGCAATCGTACGTGTACCACGGCCCGTTAATGAACCGATCAAATCCTATATACCTGATTCACCGGAAAGAATCGCCCTGAAAGAAAAATTAAGAGAATTACGCACCCGGGAAATTGAAATTCCTTTAATCATTAACGGAAAAGAAATCTTTACCGGCAAAACCGCAACCTGCATCATGCCGCACCGGCATCGGCATGTATTGGCAACCTATCACCAGGCCGGTGAAAAAGAAATCGCAATGGCGGTGGAAGCGGGATTAAAGGCCTGGAAACAGTGGTCAACCACACCGTGGGAATCCCGGGTAGCCGTCTTCAGGAAAATGGCTTCGCTGTTAGCGGGGCCTTATCGTTATTTGCTGAATGCCGCCACTATGCTGAATATGAGTAAGAATGTTTTCCAGGCCGAAATCGACTCCGCTTGCGAATTAATTGATTTCTTCAACTTCAATAGCTGGTACGCACAGGGAATATATGAACAACAGCCCCTGTACTCCCCTCCCGGTGCATGGAACTCAGTGGAACATCGTCCCCTGGAAGGATTTGTGTTCGCCGTAACTCCCTTTAATTTTGTAAGCATTGCCGGAAATTTACCGACGGCGCCGGCGCTGATGGGGAACGTGGTTCTGTGGAAACCGGCCTCGAGCGCCGTGTATCCCACCTATTTCCTGATGCAACTATTCCGCGAAGCCGGATTACCCGACGGCGTAATCAACTTCATTCCCGGTCCCGGATCGAAAGTTGGACCGGTCACGTTGACAAATGAAAACTTCGCCGGTGTTCATTTTACCGGTTCAACCGCAACCTTCCAAAGTATGTGGCAAACGATCGGGAAACAGATCCAACACTATAAAACATATCCCCGCATTGTCGGCGAAACCGGTGGGAAGGATTTTTGCATTGCCCATGAATCAGCGGATGTGGACGCTCTGGTAACCGCCATGATCCGCGGCGCGTTTGAATACCAGGGACAAAAATGTTCCGCCCTTTCGCGCGCTTATATTCCGACCACTATCTGGGAAAGCGTCCGTCGTAAATACCTGGAAGAAGTTTCGAGTATTAAGATGGGGGACGTCGAGGATTTTTCAAATTTCATGAATGCCGTAATTGACCGTGCAGCGTTCGATTCCATTGTAAATTATATCAATTATGCTAAAAATTCCTCCGAAGCAAAAATCATTACCGGTGGGGATTTTAATGATTCCGAAGGATACTTCATCGAACCGACCACCATCTTAACCTCCAATCCGCATTTCAGGACCATGGAAGAAGAAATATTCGGGCCGGTACTGACTGTTTTCCTTTATGATCCCGGGCAATGGCACGAAACCCTTAAATTGGTCGACGAAACTTCCCCCTATGGTCTGACGGGGTGTGTGTTTGCTAATGATCGACAGGCAATTATCGACGCCACGACCGCCCTGACTCACGCGGCGGGCAATTTTTACATCAACGACAAACCGACGGGGGCTGTGGTAGGTCAACAACCTTTCGGCGGCGGCAGAGCATCCGGAACAAATGACAAGGCCGGATCAATGTTTAATTTGCTTAGATGGGTGTCGCAAAGGACCATTAAGGAAACATTCGATCCTCCCAAAGATTATCGTTATCCGTTCATGGCTGAGGAATGAACAAATTCATTGCTGATATATTATCCTTTCGTCAATCCTTCGGCTTTAGTTAAACGATGACGGAATCGTGATTAACTAATGGATTCGGGATTGATTTCCGACTGATAATTATTACACCAAGCGTTTATTTTAGAAAAGGATAAATATGAAACGGAAACGTATCGTAATCATGGGCGCCGCGGGGCGCGATTTTCATAATTTCAATGTTTTGTATCGTAACGATGAAACCACCGAGGTCATCGCCTTCACGGCCGCTCAAATACCGGACATCGACGGGCGTGCTTACCCTGCTGCGCTGGCAGGTAAACTATATCCCAGCGGTATACCGATTTATGACGAAGGCGAACTGGATTCCCTGATCCGGGATAAACAGGTCGAAGAGGTCGTATTCGCCTATTCGGACATCTCCCACGAAACCGTGATGCACAAAGCCTCCCGGGTAATAGCCGCCGGAGCACACTTCACTCTCCTGGGCGGAGCGCCGACCATGCTTAAATCCACCAAACCGGTTATCGCTGTCGGCGCGGTCAGGACCGGTTGCGGCAAAAGCCAAACCACACGGAAAGTGGCCGAATTATTGAAGGCTTCCGGTAAAAAGATTGCGGTTATTCGCCATCCCATGCCCTACGGCGATTTGGTTGCGCAAAAAGTTCAGCGCTTCGCGGAATTGGACGACCTTAAGAAATATAATTGCACAATCGAAGAAATGGAAGAATACGAACCGCATATCACACGGGGAAACATAGTCTATGCCGGCGTGGATTACGAAGCAATATTACACGAAGCGGAAAAAGAAGCCGACATCATTCTCTGGGACGGCGGCAATAACGACATGCCTTTTTATAAACCCGATCTTTTCATTGTCGTAACGGATCCGCACCGGCCCGGACATGAGCTGACTTACCATCCGGGGGAGACAAATTTACTGATGGCGGATGTGGTCATTATCAACAAGGTTGTCACGGCCGATATTGAATCCATTGATGAAGTCCGGTGGAATATCCGGGAAGCAAATCCGAAAGCGACAATCATCGAGGCTGCTTCACCCATTTCCGTCGATAACCCCGCATTAATTTTTGGGAAAAAAGTCCTGGTGGTTGAAGATGGTCCGACTCTGACGCATGGCGAAATGCAATTCGGCGCCGGGATGCTGGCCGCCGAAAAATTCGGAGCGGAGGATGTGGCGGACCCACGACCCTTTACCGTGGGTACAATATCCGAAACGTTCGAAAAATATCCCGATATCGGTCCCTTGTTGCCGGCCATGGGATACGGATCAAAACAAATGCACGACCTTGAGAAAACCATTGCCAACACCGATTGCGAAGTGGTGATCATCGGGACGCCCATTGATTTACGCCGCGTAATACACATCGAACAACCATCGGTAAGAGTCACCTACGAATTACAGGAAATCGGACAACCTACATTGAATGAAGTATTGAAACCTTTCCTTTAATAATTTACCGATGACTCCATTCAAGTGCATTTCATCATTTTCACGTTTACTCAGCAGGAAAAAGTAAGCCCAAATTGGATTTCCGACCGGGAACATGACGAGTAAGGTAAACGAAGAAAGACCGGGAGACGACCCACGGACAAGAACGGTAATCATTGCCCTTGGCGGGAACGCCCTGTCCCCGCGCGGGGAATCCGGCACCATAGCCCAGCAATTCGCGCATACGCGGGAAAGCCTGGAAGCTATCATGCATTTCGTGGAATTGGAGTATAACATCTGTCTGACCCATGGAAACGCTCCGCAGGTCGGGGATGAACTCCTGCGAATGGATCTGACCCACGAAATCGTCTCTCCCCTACCCCTTGGGGTCTGTGTTGCCGGTACTCAGGGCACCATCGGTTACATGGTGCAACAATCATTGCAAAATCGTCTCAAACACAAGGACATTGACCGTGAAGTGGTAACGCTGGTCACTCAGGTTGTTGTCGATCCCGATGATCCTTCCATTGCAAACCCAACGAAATTCATCGGCCACCCGTATCCCAGGGAGAAAGCAACTGCCCTGGCCAGGGAATTCGGGTGGAAAATTGCCGAGCAGAATCCCGGTGAATGGCGCAGGGTCGTCCCCAGCCCGATTCCTCAATTCATCATGCACGGCGCCAGTGTTCGGGCCCTGGTAGACCGGGGAACCATTGTATTGGCCGCCGGCGGGGGTGGGATCCCGGTATATTATGATGAACATGGAAATCTTGAAGGATTGGATGCCGTCATTGATAAAGATTACGCCGCCGCCCTGATGGGCAGGATTATCCGCGCCCATGAACTATGGGTAATTACCGATATAGATTGCGTATATTTGAACTACAATCAACCGAATCAAAAAGCTATTTCCCGGATGACTACAGAGGAAGCAAAATTATATCTATCACAGGGGCATTTTCAAAAAGGCAGCATGGCCCCGAAAATCGAAGCTGCTATTTATTTTCTCCGTCATTACGGAGAAAGAGTAATCATAACTTCGATACCGAAAGTAAAACCTGCGTTAGCGGGAGAAGCCGGGACAATGATCGTCAAGGGAAACCAATAAACCATGATTTCAAGCCGTACTTTATTATAATTAAGGAGAAGACGTTGAAGATACATGAATATCAGGCAAAAGGACTATTCCGGGCATACGGCGTTGCCGTACCGGAGGGATATCCTGCTTTCAGTGTGGATGAGGCGCTGCAAGCTTATGACAAATTGGAATCAAAAACCGTCGTGATCAAAGCTCAAATCCATGCCGGCGGCCGGGGAAAAGGCGGGGGAGTGAAACTGGCCCACAGCCGGGATGAAGTTCGGGAAACAGCCCAATCCATGTTGGGAATGCGCCTGGTAACTCACCAGACCGGTCCGGAAGGAAAAATAGTCCAGCGTCTGCTCATCGAATCGGGAATTAATATCTGTCGGGAATTATATGCCGGAATCGTGTTGGACCGGGCTGCCCGGCAGTACGTATTTATGGTATCCACCGAAGGTGGCGTCGAAATTGAAAAGGTTGCCGCCGAGACGCCGGAACGAATCATCAAGGTATGGATTGACCCGGCGACCGGTTTAACCCCCTTCCAGGCCAGGAAACTGGCTTTTGCCCTGG
The DNA here is from genome assembly GCA_027021785.1 of Fidelibacterota bacterium. Lineage (GTDB taxonomy): Bacteria > Fidelibacterota > Marinisomatia > Marinisomatales > JAADGP01 > JAADGP01. The sequence goes on from JALUTR010000360.1 coordinate 21,072, forward strand.
AACTGGAGGGAGATCAGGTAAAACAGGCCGTGAAAGTATTTATGGCTCTCTGGTCCGTTTTTCAAGCCAAAGATTGCTCCCTGATAGAAATAAATCCCCTGGTGGTCACCGATGAGAACCGCGTATTGGCCCTGGACGCGAAAATCAACTTTGACGACAACGGCTTATTCCGCCATCCGGACTTACTGGAACTGCGGGATTTTTCCGAGGATAACCCGGCGGAAACCGAGGCCGCCAGGTACAAGCTCAACTATATTAAATTGGACGGCAACGTTGGTTGCATGGTAAACGGCGCCGGGTTGGCGATGGCCACGATGGACATCATTAAATTGTACGGCGGTGAACCGGCAAACTTCCTGGATGTGGGTGGCGTAGCCAATCCCGAAACGGTTGCCAACGGATTTAAAATTATCCTGTCCGATCCAAACGTGAAATCCATCCTGATAAATATTTTTGGGGGGATTGTCCGGTGTGATCGCGTGGCACAGGGGGTTATCAAGGCCATGCAAACCGTTAACGTAAAGGTCCCGGTAATTATCCGGTTGGAAGGCACCAACGCCAGGGAAGCCGCGGATTTGCTGAATAATTCACCGTTGGATTTCATCGTATCGACCGGTTTTAAAGATGCAGCGCAAAAGGCCGTAAAAGCTGTAGTAACGGAGGCAACATGAGCATTTTAGTGAATAACGACACCCGCTTGATTATCCAGGGCATCACCGGACAAGAGGGCTCCTTTCATGGTCGGCAAATGATCGATTACGGCACCAAGGTCGTCGGCGGAGTCACGCCCGGTAAAGGAGGCCAAACACACTTGGGGGTACCGGTATTTAATACCGTCGCCGACGCGATAGAGCAAACGAATGCCAATACATCGGTTATTTTCGTGCCGCCGGCCTTTGCCGCCGACGCGATCATGGAAGCCGCGGACGCCGGTATTCGATTAATCATTTGTATCACCGAGGGTATCCCCACCAAGGACATGGTAACGGTAAATAATTATTTAAAGGACAGGCCGGCGCGTTTGATCGGCCCGAACTGCCCGGGAGTAATCACACCCGGCCAGGCCAAAATAGGTATCATGCCCGGTTTCATTCATACTCCCGGCACGGTCGCGATCATGTCCCGCTCGGGAACGCTAACGTATGAGGCAGTACATCAGATCAGCGCGTTTGGTCTGGGTCAATCCACTTCCATCGGAATCGGCGGCGACCCGATTATCGGAACCACCTTTATCGATCTGCTGGAATTATTCGCCGAGGATGACGAAACCGAGGGCATCGTAATGATCGGAGAAATCGGAGGAACTGCGGAAGAAGAATCGGCCCAATGGGTACGCGATCATGACTTTACAAAACCGATTGTCGCTTTCATTGCCGGACAAACGGCTCCGCCCGGACGCCGAATGGGACACGCCGGAGCAATTATCGCCGGCGGAAAGGGAACCGCGGCGGAAAAAATGAAAGCTCTGAAAGCCGCCAATATACGTGTTGTAACCAACCCGGCTGACATCGGGCGGACCATGGCGGAAGAACTGAAATCAAATTCCTAATCTTCAAAAGTACAGAGGTATATGACTATGGAAAACCGAACGCTTGCCATTATTAAACCTGACGCTATAAAAAATGGCTACACCGGATTAATTTATGATCGTATTATCAAGGCAGGTTTTACAATTTTAGGAGCACGACTGTTGAAAATGACCAAAGCCCAAGCTGAAGGATTTTACGCTGTTCATCGCGGCAAACCTTTTTTTGAGGAATTGACCACTTTTATGTCTTCCTCACCGTGCATGGTACTGGCGCTCGAAAAAGAACAGGCCGTTTCCGCCTGGCGCGAAACCATCGGCGCGACCAATCCCGCCGACGCCGCCGAAGGCACAATCCGCAAAGATTTTGCCACCAGCCTCGGAGAAAACGCCGTTCACGGTTCCGACAGCGATGAAAATGCTGTCCGCGAGATTGCCTTCTTCTTTTCCGAAGCGGAATTGATTGAAAATAAATGAAGTACAATTTCGAATTGCATTTTTCATCCCTACCGACCAAATTCCATTGGCTTAAGTGCGTAAATAAACAACTATTCTTACAATGAAATATCGTTTTCTCATAATATTAACCCTGTCTCTTCTGTTCATCTATAGCTGCAGCCAAAAAGAAGGAGAAGGTTATGTCGGTAAGGCATATCAGATAACCGCCGAATTACCGGATGAAGGCGACAACTTCGATTTTGTCTGGGAAATAACGGATCAACCGGATGCCAGCCTCCTCAGCCTTCACGACCTGGAATTTTCCGGGGACAGTTCGGAGGTCACGTTTATTCCGGACGCAGAGGGTAGCTACACGTTTCAGGTAAGCGTATTCCAATATGGCGATGAACTCTCCCGGCAATCATTTACCTTCAATATCCTCCCCGGTGAAGAAAACACCGAAGAATCGTACACCGCGGGGGAAGATCGCTCCGCCGAAGACACCATTCCGGAGGAAACGCCTGCTGCCGACGAAGAGGAATGGCTGAACGAAGAAATTGAAGAAGATGCCGAGTCACTACCGGAATCCGTAACGATTGAGACGCCAAAACCGGCCGCGAAAACCATCCCCGACAAAACAACCGTTAAAGCAACCAAACCGGCCGCCAAATCCAAACCGGTTTCGAAAAAACCCGTTCCCGGGTCATCGATTCCGTATGATAAAAACCGGTTCACCATTCAGGTCGCGGCAAAAAAGACGTTGAGAGATGCTGAAGTCGTTGCAGCCGATTTAATCGAAGCCGGTTTCGACGCGTATATTCAAAAAGCCTATTTTAAAGAAACGGACGACCTGTGGTATCGTGTCAGGGTCGGAAGTTACGAAAACCGTGATACGGCGGTTGCGGTGGCCAAGGCAATCGCAAAGTTCCGTAACGCGCCGGTCTGGGTTGACTTTGTCCGTCTTGAGAACCAAACGAAAAATAACCGTTAAACTTAGAGGTGAATAACATGGGACCTATGAAACTCTATTTTGATGTGCGGGATATATTCCGTGCGCCAAGGCTCGCTCTGAGTGGTAAAAAAATCTGGATCTTTTTAATAGGAAACATTATCGGTTTTGCCGTTTACTGGGTTTTATCGTACCTGGCATTAGGATTTTCCGGTGTCGGCCTTGGTGAGGCCTGGGGACAATACGGTCTGTATCCTTACCTGGTTTGCGAACCGTTGGGTTGGTTCGGAACCATTGTCTATTGGGTTGGAATTATTTTTTGGTTCTTCACGCTTAATCTGGCCTGCACCGCGGTGGCCCGGGTTACATATAAGCAACTTAAAGGAGATGAGTTTTATTCATCCAAGGATGCCTGGGAATATTTGAAGAAACATTGGCATCCGGTTATTTTCACTTCCGTGTCGATTCTGCTGATCGTTGTCTTTTTCGTAATTATGGCCGCCGTATTTGCCTTGTTCGGGAATATTCCCTACGTCGGCGAATTCCTGTTCGCTTTGCCGTATCTCCTGTACTTCTTCGGCTCCGTATTTACGGTTTACACGGGCATCGTCTTGTTAATTTCATTCATTTACACGCCGGCAATCGTTGCCGCCTACGAAGAAGACACCATGGGCACCGTTTTTCAAAGCTATTCAATTACCTGGTCACAACCCTGGCGGATTATTCTCTATCACCTATTGCTGTTACCCCTGGCCTATTTGGGAATCCAGGTCTTCAAACTATTCTGGATCGGCGCGTTTAAACTGATCAACATTGTTTTCGGCCTGGGGTGGATACAGAGTGTATTCGGGTTGGACTGGCTGACGGGAGCAAAACTGGCAAAAATTTCAAGCTGGGCGGCCTCCGTAATCAACCCCCGTTCCTTGTGTGATTCGGTTACCTTTTTCGGCTATTCCTGCAATGAGCTGTTCGGACATACTTTCCCGACTTCCGCACCGGTCACAACAGCAGGTCTGAACGGGACCGAGATAGCGGCAGGAGTCATCATTGCATTATTTTTATTCCTGTTGTTGATGTCGGTTATCTCGTATGGCTTTTCAATATTCTCCGTGGGTGAGACGCTCATGTTTGTAATCTTTAAAAAACGCTCCGATGATGACAATTTATTGGAACGCAAGGATGAAGAGGAACTGGCGGAAGAAGAGGAAGAAGAAGAAGATGATGATGACAC
>JALUTR010000361.1 GCA_027021785.1 Fidelibacterota bacterium
TGCGGTGAATAATCCAAACTAAATAATCATGAAACGATTAAATACGAATATATCAATCTTTTGCTGATGAATTATTCACCATCGGTATTTCCACATGTGCGGGGTACACAAATAACCACCGGTAAGATGACACGGAAAAACTCCTGAAAGGAATTAACACAAACCCGGAAGTATTCAACACCGGTGAAACCGGTAAGTAAGAAATCAACATATTCCCAGGCCCTGAAATTATAGGGGTCTGACTCCAGTATTCCAATACAAAGGCAGGAAAATGGTAAAAGGCAGTAATCAGTGGGTAGGAAATGGTTTTGCGGTAAACCGACCGGAATTATGGAAAGACTACCAACTACCGTTTATTTGTAAAAATATAGCCGAAAGCCGAATACCGTTACTGATCTCGTTACCGAAGACCGAACTCCAAAATCTTTTACCGGTATCACCGGCCCTGTAAGGAAATATGACTATACAAGCGTCACCGAATACCTGTTCCCCTCTCCTCATCGTCATTCAGCATGGCCACGATGCGATCCGCAATGGCAAAGGAGGCGGTGGCGGCCGGTGAAGGCGCATTCAGTACATGTAACACTCGCTCCGTACGTTGAAAATAAAAATCATCACAAAGCTTTCCCCGGCGGTCAACCGCCTGGGCCCGGACACCACTCCCTCCCGGCGCCAGATCCTCGTCGGTTATGTCCGGCATCAGTTTTTGCAAGGCCTTCACAAACGCTTTTTTTATCATCGAGCGCCAATACTCTCCGATGCCCACTGACCAATATTCCCGGGCCATCTTCAGGAATCCGGGATAGGAAAGGGTTGACCACATGTCGGTTAAATCAAAGTCGGTCTTCTTATACCCCTCCCGGGCAAATGCCAGGACGGCGTTGGGACCCGCCTCTACTTTGCCGTCCAATCGCCGCGTGAAATGCACCCCCAGGAAGGGAAACCGGGGATCCGGCACGGGATAAATCAGATTTTTCACCAGGGACCGGCTTTCGGGCCGTAAAGTATAATATTCCCCCCGGAAGGGAATAATGCGAATCGGCGGTTCCTTGCCGGACATGGCGGCAATCCTGTCGGAATACAACCCGGCACAGTTAACGGCACGGGTCGTCCCATACTCTCCGGCAGTGGTCTCGACAATACAACGATCGGACGTCTCAACCAAATCGATAACTTCGGTATTGAATAAGAACGTTCCACCCTTCCGTTCGATAATTTTCGCACATGTCCGGGCCACTTCGGTGAAGTCAATAATGCCGGTTTCCGGCACGATAATGGCCTTTATTCCTCGGGC
>JALUTR010000362.1 GCA_027021785.1 Fidelibacterota bacterium
TGCCTCCATTTCCAGATAAACAAAAGAATTAACAGCAATCCGCCGACAACCAACAGAACGGTTTTTTGAATCCGTTTTGAAGAATAGACGATGGATGAAGCGGTGATAACATAATCGTCATTGATAAAGTTTTCAAGTGTAAACGTCCATTTCAATGTATCACCGGCGATGGTGTCGGCATTGGTATTCAGCAATCGTCCCGGCAGAAACAGATGAAAGTTAAACCGGTCGTCATTCAGGTTTATGGTAGTCCTGAGTTCCCGTTCGTATGCATCGGTTAAGGTTAACATTCGGTTAAAAAAGGCTTCGGTCAATTGTTCCTTAAAGGGGCTGAAGACACGGCGCAGAAAAAAACTGCGGTCGGTTTTCAGTTCCGCAGTCAGATTTTCGGCCCGGATATGCGTGAAATAGTTCCGGAGATGATTGATCATGCGCTCAATAAATCGAGGATCGAGCCGCAGGGTGGTGTCTGTTTTAATGTCCTCCAGGGCCCGGGTGCAAATATACCGGACGGTTTCCGGCAGCCAGACGGTGGAGTCCGATACGGATTCGTTGAGCACGGCGTTGCCCAGGCTGGGATATTTACGGTAAACTTCACGGCCCTTGAAAACCTGCGTTACTTCATAGGTGGTCGCTATCCACCCTTCGGTTTTGCTCACGCTGATGGGATGTCGTAAAGGCGCCGGATCGGATCCCGGCGCTGAAAAGATCGTGGTCCCGGTGACCATTCCCACCGTTTCCATAACCCAGATTTTGTCTTCCTCCCCCGGTTCCCGATAAGTTTTCGTCGCCCAGAGCCGGTCGTCCCGTGGATGCGGAAAATCGTTATCGAACACATCGCTGGAATCTCCCCGGGAAACAAATTGCATGGTGTACGTGGCATCCGGATGGACCCGGACGGTAATAACATGTTCAACGCAGCCGGAACCGAAGAGTAATAGCAAACCGGCAGTGGTTATTCCTATTAATGAATCATACTTGTTAAAGTGAATACTCGGATCGGAAACCTTTGCTTTCTTCCCTGTCTGCCTCGACGAGGTCTTGGGTAACAGGGGAGAAAGAAAGAGCCTGCCTGCCGTAACGTAGTGTAGCCTGGGGATCTTAAAAATTGAAAAAATCATTATTTCATGCGATTAACATATGCAAGGATAATGATACCGGGAGCAGATGGATTTTATTGCGAATCATTCCCTGGAAAATACGCATAAAGCACAGGTCCTGCCAGGTAACAGATGTAGCCGCTGACGGTTCCGGCTACGGTATCGATGACATAATGAAAGGAACCCGCCA
>JALUTR010000363.1 GCA_027021785.1 Fidelibacterota bacterium
TTTCCCCGGCTCTCACAATATTTGAATGCCCGGAAATAATGACCTCCCCTTCTCCGTCCGTAACCTGAACCAAAGCATCAAAGGGCGCCGAGTGCTCGCTCAATCCCTGATCCTTATCGAAAGCAAACAACGTTACCGTCCCTTTCTCTTTTTTAACCAACGTCCGGCTTACAACGGCATCCGTTTGATAATCAATCAGTTCGTTAATTGCATTTACCTGATATATTTCGTCCATTTTCTTTTCCACTTCCTGTTAATATGACAATTCGATACGCGCCCGGAATAATTCCGGTCGCGGTTAACGCGGCAATCGTTTCAGATTCTTTTCCTGGAACAGGTTTTCGTTTACTCCCGTATCCAGTTCCATATTCCTGAAAGTCAAACGGGTGTTATGATGTTTTTGAACATTTTCCACGTAAATCTCCACCGGAACATCATAGCCCTTAATGTTCGTATACCGGATCTCCTTTTTTTTCATCAGGCGACCCGAACGGTCATACGATTCTTCCCTGATCGGCAACAAATCTTTTTTAGTCACCCAGGTGATGTGTTTACTGTAGGTCGATTTTATCTTGGGTTTGGGCGTGATTTCCAGGACGTAACAGTCCCGTCCGTCGACTTTTTCACTACGTAATAACCGATAATCATTTTCGTCCAGTTCCCGATTGGTCATATCCTCGTAACTCAGATCGGAGCCCATAAAGGAGTCACCCTTCTTTTTGGACGAAATACGCCGTACTTTTTTGAAATCCGGCAGCCAGAGTCGCATATCATCGTCTTTATTGTCGCGTTCGATCTTCAGAAACGCCACCCCTTTGTCATCCGCCGGAGCCAGGAACCAGATGATCTGTTTTTTCCCGCCGTCCAGCGACACAGACCTGATCGTTGAGGTCCTGGTTTGTCCCCTGGCATTGGTAAGGACCATCGTCAGGTCGGCCCGCATGTCATGGGGTTTCCTCTTCGCGTCCATCTCTCCGGCGATGTCGTAACCGCTTTGGGCGAAGATCACCGCGGGCAGGAGACATATGAGTACTTTTTTCATGATTTACTCCGGGTTAATCTTTTCTTCATGAGTTCAACAATCGCCGCCAATAGCGTCAGCGTGGCGACCGAAGTTGATATCATGGCAAAGACCATTAAACCGCCGATATACTGGATCGGCAGGAAGGCGGAAAACAGTAAGGCGCCAAACCCCATGTTGGAAGCCGCGTCCAGAATAATGGGATAACCCACGTCGTGAACCACTTCGCGACTCAAAGAATCCGTGGCCGTACCATTGGCGGAGAAATAACGGAACTGGGCGATGTAATGAATCGCGAAATCAACGCCCACGCCGATGATAATAGACGACAGAATTACCGTAACATGGCTGAGATCGATCCCGAATAAACCCATCAGGCCGAAATTCAAAATAACGGCGGATATGAGCGGAATGACGGCCAGAATTCCCCACAGAAAACGACGGAAAAACAGGGCGGCAATTAAGGTAATGATCAATATGGAAGCAAATATGCTTAAAAATGATGACCGAATGATAAGGTAAACAAAATCCCTGAATACAACCACCATTCCCGTAATGGTAATGGAAAGATCCCCGTCAATATTCTTATCAATAAAAGTGTTGATATCCTTAACGAACCGGACAATTTCGCTGGTGGGAACCGTCCGCATCAGAGCGGTAGTAAGTCCGGTTTTGTAATCATAATCCACCAGGGAACTGAAATCATCGGGGTCACCGGACATCGAATACAGCGTGAACAAATTGTTCACTTTCCCTCTGGTATCGGGAATGGTTTCATACGCCGGGTCATCATCCATGACTGTGCGGTGCATTTTTTTAATTACATCGGCAATAGAGATCGTGGTTGTCACATCCGGATTTTTCTCCAGGTGCTCCTCGATCGCCAACATGCTGTTCAGGTTGGCGGGATCTTTCATGTCCCCTTCCATCCGTAATTCCAAATCCATGGTACCGGTCAATTCCCGATCCATAAATTCGATACTGTTCCGAATTTCCGTCCCCGGTTTGAAAAACGTCACAATATTCACCTCGATGTTCAGAAGGGTAATTCCAACCGCGCCGATTCCCACTATTGCCGAGCCCAGGACCAAAACCTTTTTTGGATGATGAATCACGATGTATCCGAATTGCTCGATTACTCTCTCAAACAGACTGGCATGGGTAACCGCCCTGGAATTCAGATCCCACTTTTTCAGCAGGATCATACCCGGCAACATAGTCGATGACAACCACCAGGCCCAGGCAATACCCACAGCCATGCTTATTCCGTATCCGGCCATCTGTTCAATGGGAGCAAAAACCAGGGATAGAAACGCGGCAATGGTAGTAACACTGGTCAAAAACACCGGCAGCAACAGGGAATGCATGGTCTTCCAAACGGAATCGCGGACATTCTTTCTATGGCGGTATTCCCGGAAAAATTTTGTCAGGATATGCACACCGTCGGAATTGGCGATGGTCAGGAGGATAATCGGCATCGAGGTGTTCAACATCGTGAATAAAAACCGGTCCGAACCGGTGAGGAAAACCACCCAACCCATGAAACCCATCATGGAAATCAACGAAAGAATGATAACGGTCATAACCATCCCTACGGCCGGGACACTGCGCAGGTTAATTAAAAGAATCACTACCATGATCAATAATCCGGCACGCATTAAAGCGGCCACATCGTTGCGAATCAGAGACGGAATTGTCCCGGTCAAATAAGCAGAACCACCAAAATGGACTTCGTAATTCGGCAATAATTTTTCCGCTGTCTTGACCACCTGGTTCCGGAAAACATCGGAGGCCACATCGTTATAAGGCCGGATCATGATACTGAAATAATCATTACCGCGACTGACAACCCGTTTCATCATCTTGGGATTTTGGTTTAAATAATCGATTATTCCCTTTATTTCATCGTTGGTGAGATCACGGGAAGGCTGCAAGTCGCTGACTTCGAGGAATCCATCTTCATTATCCATACGGGTCATGGAAGAAATACTGAAAACTTCATCCACCTCCGGCAAATCTTCCAGGGCCCGGCTAACATCCCACAGGACCGCCAGGTTTTCCCTGTTGAATACGGGCTTTCCTTCCCGGCCGAAAGCCAGGAAAATAACCTCGGTGCTACCGAACTCTTCACGCACGGCGTCCCAGGCGATTCGGGATTCTATATCCTCGGGAAGCATTTTCATCATATCATCATCGATAACAAACCAGCGCAATCCCATTCCCATGACAAGGGTCCCCAAAATCCCGACCAGAATCGACCGTTTCGGAGCTTCCAAAGCCTGTCGGAGAAACCACTCTTTCATCCCGTGAGTCATATAATCCTTACTTTTTTAACTGTTTATAGCGTTCACACGCGGCAATCCCCCGGGGAGTAAACAACCCGCGGGTAATCATGTCGACAAAGATTTGTATAGTATCTCTTGTCCCCAGGTTGTTTTTCAGGAAAAATTCCGGTTGAAAGGTGGAATTGACAATATTCATGTAGATGGTGGCCACCGTTTTCATATCCATATCGGGTCTTGCCAATCCCTTTTCCTGGGCCTCAATCAGGATTTTCGCAAAATCGTTTTGCCGTGCCAGTCTGAAATCCTCGATTTCTTTCCAGATATTGGGATAGCGCATTTTCACGTCCATCATTTTATCGATGGATATTCGACCAACCGTATCCATAATGAATTCCATAATCGTCATAAATTTTTCTGTCGGTTCCATCTCGGAGGCAATCACGGTCCGAAACTTCTTTTCCACAATCTTGGTGTAGTAACCGACTACTTTCTCAATCAGGATTTCCTTGGTGGGGAAAAACTTGTAGATTGTTTTTTTGCTCATTCCCAGTTTGGCCGCGAGGGATTCAACGGTGAAAAAGCGTACCCCTTCCTCGATAATCGTATCGAACCCCTGGGTAAGGATTTTTTCTTTCGGATCGATTTTTTTAGTCATCATTGGAAACGTTTTAAGTTTTTATCGTTTCCAACTTAGCAAGCCGGGATAATTCAAAACAACCATTTTTTCCCAGATTATTCATAAACAACCCAGATAAATCGGGGGATTAAACGAAAGAATATTAAAAAGAGTCAGAACAAATTATCGAATTAACATTTTCTTACTTCGGAGATTGATTTAAATCCTTATTATTTCGATAGTTTCGTCAAATTCATTGTTCCTATTTCATTATTTGGGATAAATACGCTTACTACGTGGCGCAACAACTCAGCTCCTTGATGTCCTTTCCGAACGTGATGGCAGCCAGCTTAATGCCCTCCGCCAGGGTCAGGTAAGGGTGAAACAGGTCCACCAGTTCTTTGACGGTTATACCGTATTTTATGGCCAGACTGACCTCCATGATGAGTTCGGCGCCTTCCGGGGCCAGAATCCTGGCTCCGATCAGTTTATCCGTGTCGGCATCCCGGATCAGCTTAATGAACCCCCTTGTGTCGCGTGCCGCGATGGCCCGCGGTACATGAGCAAGGGAAAGCGTTGATACCTCCGCCCGGAGACCCCGGGCTCGCGCCTGATCTTCATCCAGTCCCACTCCCGTAACCTGAGGATCGGTAAAGATTACCCACGGCAGAACCGAATAGTCCCTTTTTACCTGTTCACCGGAAAGCGCATTCCGGGCGGCCAACTTCCCCTCATAAGCCGCGGTGTAGACGAACATCTTTTCACCAAGCGCGTCGCCGACGGCGTAAATACCCGGAACCGAAGTCCTTAGTGTATCATCCACGCTGATCGCGCCGTTTTCTTTCAACGCGACGCCCACATCCTCAAGCCCCATGTGGTCGGTGTTCGGTGTGCGGCCCGTGGCAACGATTAGCTTCTCGGCCTTAAAGGTTTTGAGTTTTCCATCTACTTCCGATTCCACCACAATCCGGCCGCCTTTTTCATAGACACGTCGGAAATTGTTACCGGTAACAACCGACAACCCTTCTTCACGCAGGTATTGCGTTAATGCATCCGTCAAATCGGCGGTTTCGGTGGGAAGGATCCGGTCGGAGCGCTGCAGGATAGTCACTTTGCTTCCGAAGCGCGCGAACAACTGGGCTATTTCCAGGGCGACGTAGCGTCCTCCCATTACGATAATTGATTCCGGAAGGTGGTCCAACGCGAAAGCTCCTTCGTTTGTCAGATAAGGAACATCTTCCAGGCCCTCTATCTCCGGAATATGCGGACGGGCACCGGTGGCTATTAAAATTTTATCGCCCTCAATAATTTCGCCCTTAACCGCCACGGCCGTCGGTGAAATTATTTCCGCCCGGCCCTCCACCAACCGAAAATGTTCCAAATCTTTGACCACATTTATGTACTTTTCCTGACGCAGGCCTTCCACCAGGGAACCCTTTTGGTTGATTACCGCCTTAAAATCGTCAATCCAACCCTTGGTTTCAATTCCGATAAAGGGATTTTTATTTGCTCGGTGCAGGGATTCGGCCGCCCGGATTAAATTTTTTGACGGAACACAACCTACATTCACGCAGGTTCCTCCAATAGGTAAACCATCATTGATCATTGTCACTCTGGCGCCTTGTTCCCGGGCTTCAAGGGTCGCCGCAAAAGCGGCGGAGCCCCCGCCGACAATAATCAAGTGTTTCTGTGGCCCACCTTCAATACCGTTCCCGACATGGAAACCGGTAACATGGTACTGTTCCGTCCCATTGATGATTGCAATAATTTCCTCCGGAGATATTTTCTCCGGGTTGTAAGTAACTTCGGCTGATCCCTTTTCGAAACTTACCTTTTTATCCACAATCCCGGTAACATTGAGGAGTTTTGCGATACTCCCGGCACAATCGACACATGTCATGCCTTTAATCGCCAGGTTCAAGTTCTTGGTTTTCATTGTTCCCACCTTGTTCTTTTCGTTGAATATCAACGAACGGTTGCTTCGTAACCGGCGTTACGGATCGCTTCAATAAGTTCCCCGGTTGATGTTTTCGTCGTATCATACCGGATGACGGCATTTTTATCTTCATAGCTTACGTTTGCTTCGATAACACCTTCCACGTTGCCCAAACTTTTGCGAATTGTTATCGGGCAAGCCGCACAGGTCATTCCGGCCACATCGAGCACCACTTCCCTGGTATCGGCGCTTTCCACAACCGTTGTTGTGTTGTCAGCAGAAATAACGGAAGTAAAATGCGGGACCGCAAGCAGACCCAGGACAATAATCGTAACCAACCATAATAAAATTTTGTTCATCTTTTCC
>JALUTR010000364.1 GCA_027021785.1 Fidelibacterota bacterium
AACTCAGACGCAACTGTTGCGCCAATTCCGATACTTTCCGATCCCGGGGACAAAACTTTAAAGCCATGCTGTCGATCCTCTCCACCGGCAGGGAACCACTCCCCGCCTCAACCGTGGATTCCACCAGGGAAAGCCCTAATTGATCCTTCTTTTCTTCCGAAACGGCCGCCAATATTTCTTCCCCCCGCGACTTTAAAACGGACCGCGGGGTGGATAACAACGTTAACGCCAGGTTCCGTTCGGAGACTTGCCGAGGTTGATACGTTTTCAATATTTCTTCCATGAACGCCAACGTCATTTTATCGCATCGCACGGCGCGGTAAATGGGATTCGACACTATCTTTTTAATAAAACGTTTTCGACCGATAATCAATCCCGCTTGCGGCCCGCCCAATAGTTTGTCGCCTGAGAAGGTTATGACGGAAGCTCCGGTTCGCACCAACTCCCACACCGGGATTTCCCGGGGCAGCCCAAACGCGGTAAGGTCAAGCAACGCGCCGCTACCCAGGTCGGCCATAACCGGTATACGTTTTCTCTTTCCCAGGGCGACCAAATCGGCAAGCGGCACTTCACTGGTGAAACCTTTTACGATATAATTACTGGTGTGGACCCAGAGCAGCAGCCCGGTATTGGGACCAATTGCCTGTTCGTAATCGCGCAAATGGGTTCGGTTCGTGGTTCCCACTTCTTTCAAAACACAGTGACTCTTGCGGATTATATCGGGAATCCGAAACGAACCGCCGATTTCCACTTGTTGTCCCCTTGACACAATCACCTCTTTACCCTCGGCCAAGGTATTCAGTGTCAAGAGCACGGCGGCGGCATTATTATTGACAACAAGATTGCTTTCAGCCGTTGTAACGGCCGCGATTAAATCATGGACATGATCCAACCGGTTGCCCCGTTTGCCCGTCCGTAAATCAAATTCCAGGTTAACGTACCCCCCCAATCGCCGGGCGACACGCTTGAAAACGTCACCATGAATCGGCGCCCGGCCGAAACCGGTATGCAAAACGATCCCGGTGCCGTTGATTACTTTCGTAAGGGAAGGTCGCGCGCGCCGCACAACTTCGGTAACAATATTCGTTTTTATCCGCTCACGGGACAATTCCAATATCCCCTTTCGCGCCGCGTCTCGAAAACGGGCGATAGAGCGCTTGATGATAAAGGTGATATAATCACGATGGAGATCGATCCCGTCCGGCACTTCCAGCAAGACTTCCGAAACGGAAGGGAGTTCTTTCAATAAATCTTTTTGCAGGGGCTTCATTACGGAAACAAATTTAACCCGAAATGTTTATTTCTGATGAATGTTTTGCCGTGGGATACGATGTTATCGGGAGCGATTTCCCGCGTGTGCGAATGGCGGATATTTCCGGGGGGAACGAGACCGGACATGCTTATCCCGAGACAATCCGGAAACCGGGACTTTTTATCTTTTCTTTGTAAACAGATAGGCCAGCCACGCCCCCGGCAACAGGATCAATGCCATGGCCGGGAACACATAGGAAATGCCGATATTTTCGGCGATCAACCCGCTTAAACCGGCTGCCAGGGAGCCAACGCCGAAACTGAAAAAGAAACTGATTCCATACCCCAACCCACGATGTTGACTGTGAGTGTACTGGGCGATAATCGAATTCCCGACCGGTTGTACGGCAAAATGGACGATACCCAATATGATTCCGAATATGATCACCGGTATGCCGGAGAGAATTCCGAACAGGAACATGAAAGGAATATTGATCAGGACAATCCACAATAGGAGTTTGACACGATTAAAACGGCTGCCGAGATAGCCACCGATCATTTGACCAATAATGCCGAATATCAAAACGGTGGTGGTAAAAACACCGCCCCGTAACGTATCGGATAGTGCGCCCAGCACGTTTCGCGTCTCCACCGCAAAATGCGTCGGCATAAACGTCGTGAACCCCGTAAATGCCATTCCCACTACTACCATGATTCCGTAGTAAAGCGCCAAAGCCAATCGATCTGTTTTTTCCGTTTTCGCCTCATCAACTACCTGCGCCCGTCCTTTTCTTAATCCGATAAACGACAAAGTACCCAGGGCTAACAGCAAGTTAAATCCGGCCAGCGTGCCGTAGGCCACCCGCCAGGAAAAGAATTCGGTAAACAATGAAGCCATGATCGGTCCGATCGCCAGTCCGATCGACCCCGCAATCCCGTGAATGGCCATCCCCTTACTGATATTCGTAATCCTTCGGGAAATAATGGTCAACCCGGCGGGATGATAAATGCTGCTGAACATGCCCAAAAGCATTAAACCAATTGTCATGGTAAATAATGATTGCGACAACATGACCATCACCGCGGAAAAGGATGTTCCGAATTGGTATGCCAGCAGTTGGTTACGCCCGCCGATCCGGGCTTCGAGATATCCCGTCGGAATGGCGCCCAAACCGAACATGAACGCGCTGGCCATGGCCACGAACCCCAAGGTATCCAATCCGGCCTGATATTCTTTTTGAAGAACCAGGAGGATATTCGGGAACACCAGCATTAAACTGTGAACCGACATGTGCGAACCGCCGGTAATCATCAGGATTATTTTTTCATCGCGTCGCATCGGGTTCCGGTATTAACTGCTATTGATCATACATTCGGATTTGAGTCTGTAAATCCCATTGGACATTTTGTAGAATCCACAAAAAGAAAACCCTCACTAAAAGATGGCAGCGAGGGTTAATTGAAGGATATTCCTGCGTTTACCGTTTTTCGGCAATCCGGGCTGCTTTCCCTCGTAATTTCCGAAGATAATTGAGTTTTGCCCGGCGAACTTTACCGCGCCTGACTACCTTTAGTGAGGCAATCATTGGTGAGTGTAGTGGAAATATCCTTTCCACACCGATACCACCGGAAATTTTGCGTACCGTGAAAGTAGCTTCCACACCTTTTCCTTTGCATCCGATCACCACTCCCTGGTAGCGTTGAACACGCTCTTTTCCGCCTTCCACTACCCGAACATCCACGGCCACCGTATCGCCGGCATTAAATTCCGGAATATCGGAACGCAGGTACTCTTTCCCAGCCTCTTGTAACTTATCCATGATTTACTTCTCCGAAGCCTTTTGTTTTTTTAAATAATTCTTCCACAAATCCGGGCGACGCTTCTCTGTTCGTCGTTCCCGCTGCTCCTGTCGCCACTCTTTAATCTGCCGATGATGTCCGCTGAGCAAAACCTCAGGAACCTTCATTCCGCGTATCGTTCGTGGTCGTGTATAATAGGGGGCATCCAGGAGCCCGTCAGCAAAGGAATCGGTCATCGCCGATTCATACGTATTCAACACTCCGGGTATCAAGCGCACGATTCCGTCAATCATGATCATTGCCGGAAGTTCTCCGCCGGAAACTACATAATCACCAATCGAATATTCGTGGGTCACGATTGTCTCCAGTACACGCTCGTCAATACCTTTGTAATGACCACAAATGAAAATGAGCTTATCCACCTGGCTGTTTTCTTCCGCCGATGAATGGTCCCACGCAACTCCCTGGGGTGAGGGGTATATGACGCGCACGTCATCCTCACCGCCCATGAGATCGCGAAGATAGTCACTTGCCTTAAACAAAGGCTCGGGCATCATAACCATCCCACTCCCTCCGCCAAAGGGAGCATCGTCTATCTGGCGGTAGTTTCCTTCTCCGAACTGACGGAGATCACAGATGTGGAAACGGACAATTTCCCGTTCCACGGCCTGTCTGAGAATGCTGTTTTGAATGATTGTTTCAATAATCTCAGGGACAGGCGTAATAACGCCGATCTGCTTCAATCCAGCAGACCATCCATGGGAGAAATCAAGATCAACCCCGTTTCAAGATCAACCCGACTGACAATTTCCTTAATCACGGGGATCAGGATTTCCCGGTTGTTACCATCGCGTATCACGTAGACGTCATTCCTGGGAAGCCACAATATTTCGGTCAATTCACCAACATACTGGCCGGCTTCGGTTAAGACCGTAGCGCCCAGCAGGTCACTGGAAATCCAATGGATTTTATCATCTTCCTTTACCGAAGCGAAAAGATATTGACCAATCAATGCTTCCGCTTCATCACGCGATTCAACACCTTTAAACCGATAACGCACGGCTTTGCCAATTCCAATTTTACCATCCAACGTAACTTCACGGCTCATTTCTTCAGAAAAACCGACAAATAACGGCCTTTCTTCGACGTAATTATCGAAAAAACGCGAAAGCGGTTTGACACGCACTTCACCTCTTAAACCGGCGGCGCGTGTAATTTTGGCAATGGCAAAGAGGTTTTTCATTGTTACCGATCGATTACGTCCAGACGCGCTCTTTTTCCACCTTGCTTGGCGTTAATGGCAAACACCAGGGAACGCAAAGCGGAAATATTCTTACCGCTTTTACCGATAACTTTACCGTAATCACCTTCACCTACGGTCAATTCGTAGATGATTCTTTTCTCGGTCTCAACGGCATTCACTTTTACTTCATCCGGTTTATCTACCAGTTTCTTCACGACGTATTCAATAAACTCCTGCATATCCTACTTCCTCCTTCGTAAGCTTCATTTCGTCTATTCTGATTCAGTCATTTATCTTCCGTGGCAAATTCTCATCCTTTTTCTTCATTCGAGTCGTCAGTACTTGCCTGCGGTTTTTCAGGTTCGGTGTCACCGGAAGTGTCCTCCTCCACCGAATCTGATTTATCCCCGTCAACTTCCGTTTCAACGGAAGCTTTCTCATCGGGGACTGTTTCGGCCTGATCTTCCGAAGCGGCTTTTTCTTCGGCTACTTCGTCCGATGCAGGTTTTTCCGATTCAACTTCAGTTGTCGTCTCGCCTTCACTTTCAACCGTATCTTCTGTCACTGCTGCTTCCTCGGCGGCTTCCTTACCTGCCGGAACGGCATCGGTTTCCGCTTTTGTTTCAACTTCCGAACTCTCCTCTACGGTCGAAGTCGTGGCTGGCGCCTCGGCCTCGGCTTCGGCTTTTGCTTTCTTCTCCTCTTTGGGTTTCCCCTTTTTCACTCCCTTATTTTCCATTTGTTCGCGGTTAAGGGCCCATTTTTGCATTTCTTTGGCAATGGATTTCTCATCCAAGCCCTGCCGCATAAGGTGCCACTTATACGCGATACCGGCCCGACGGATCAACTTGTGGACCGCTTCAGTTACCTGGGCACCCTCTTTTAACCAGTGAATAACACGGTCTTCCTTTAAGGAATAATTGTTTTCCTTGTCACGGGTAATCGGATTATACCAGCCAATTTCCTCAATGGCTGCACCGTCCCGGCGTGCCCGGGAATCCATGATAACAACCCTGTAAAATGGTCTGTTCCGTCTGCCAATACGTTTCAGTCTTATTTTCGTCGCCAATTCTATCTCTCCTACTTTTTATTCGCTATGAATACCGAAAATGATACGTGATAATTTACATGAATAAAATCATTGAAATAAATGTGGTATTCCCCGACCGGACAACGGGTTCCCCATTCCTTTCAGCGTCCCCATTTTCTTCATCAGTTTCTGCATTTGTTGAAATTGTTTTAATAATTGATTTACCTCCCGGACCGACCTCCCGGAGCCCGAAGCGATACGTTTACGGCGGCTTCCATTTATTATGTGCGGATTTTGCCGTTCTTTGGGCGTCATTGAATTAATGATGGCCTCGGTCCACGAAAGCTGACGCTCATCCACCTGCATACCTTTTAACATTTTCCGATTGACGCCGGGGAGCATACCCAGCAATTGATCGACCGGTCCCATTTTTCGAATTTGACGCAACTGCGTCCTGTAATCTTCCAGATCAAACTGATTTTTCAGGAGTCGTTTGTGTATTCTTTGAGCTTCTTTCTCATCTACAGCGGATTGAGCCTTTTCCACCAGGGAAACGACATCGCCGAATCCCAGGATACGATCGGCCATACGGTGCGGATCAAATATTTCCAGGCCGTCAATCTTTTCGGAAACACCGATAAACTTGATTGGTTTCCCGGTAACTTCCGTGATTGAAATTGCCGCCCCGCCCCGTGTGTCACCGTCCATCTTGGTTAATATCGTCCCCGTTAAATCGAGGGCTGACGAAAATGCCAGGGCGGAATTCACGGCATCCTGCCCGGTCATTCCGTCGGCCACAAACAAAGTCTCACCCGGCGAAACAGCGTCGGCTATGGACTGTATCTCATCCATCATTTCACCATCAACATGAAGTCGCCCGGCCGTGTCAAAAATGATTACGTCAACTCCATCGCTCTTACCCTCTCCCAGGGCATTTTTGCAAATACTTACCGGATCGATGATACCCTCCGCGTAAACCGGAACGTCAATCTGTCGGCCCAGAACCTTAAGCTGATCGATGGCTGCCGGCCGGTAAATATCGGCCGCTACCAATAAAACCGTTTTCCCTTGCTGTTTTAAATACCAGGCCAGTTTGGCGCAGGTGGTCGTTTTTCCCGACCCCTGCAACCCGGCCATAAGAATCGTTGTCGGTCGTTTCGATGTCAAATTTAACGGAACCGCTTCCCCGCCCAACAATTGAGCCAGTTCATCACGTATAATTTTGATAAACTGTTCACCGGGTTTGATGGATTTGATAACCTTCGTGCCTTCCGCTTTGGTCGAAACACGTTTGATAAAGTCCCGTGCGACTTTATAGTTCACGTCGGCTTCCAGCAACACGCGGCGGATTTCCCGCCCGGTTTGCCGGATATTCGCGTCGGTTATCTTCCCTAATCCACGTACGGTGCGGAATATGGTTTCAAATCTGTCGGTTATGTAATCAAGCATAAATTTTCGGTTCCGGAACAGCGGGCGAAATTAGAGGATATTGTTTTGTGATACAATATATTTAGCTTTGCTTTCACAGCGCCTTTCCCTCATAAAAACACCCCTTTATATAGACGGAATACATAAGCGCTTTTCGCGTTCCCGACACCGAATATAAAATTAATTGCGTATAACGATAAAGGGTACTATTTTTATTGGTTAATCAATCCGTAGGCTTGCTATAATAAAATAAAATCCTATTAACTACTATTTAAGGAGAAATTCATGAAGATTGATTTTTATGGCGTCCGTGGTTCCATTCCCGCTCCGGGCTCAAATACGGTGAAATATGGGGGCAATACTTCCTGTGTCCATGTACAATTGAACAAGGGGAAAAACATAATTCTGGACGCCGGTACGGGAATCCGCTCACTCGGTCAAAAACTGGTTAACACGGATGAACCCATTTTTTTATTGGTCTCCCATAGCCATTGGGATCATATGCAGGGGTACCCCTTTTTCCTGCCCATTTATCAAAAAGAACGTGAGATTTACGTATGTCCGAGTGAACAAACCATTCATGATCAATTGTGTTCCCTTTTGGATCAAATGGACGGGGCCCATTTCCCCGTGGAAGCGAAGGAACTGCCCTCAAGAACAGAATGCGTAGTGGAAAATGTCGAAACGGAATTGCGTCGTCACGGAATAAATATTACCCGTAAACCGCTAAACCATCCCGGCAGCGGCAGCGCCTACAAAATAACCGAAGACGGGCTCTCCTGCGCCTACGTAACCGACAATGAATTGGACCCGCCCGATAAAATCCACACCACCTACGATGAGTGGGTGGCGTTTTGCGCCGATAGCGACATACTCATTCACGATGCCCAGTATACTGAAGCCGATATGCCACACAAACACGGTTGGGGACATTCACTGATCTCCCAGGTCAGGCAACTGGCCCTGGATGCAAAAATCAAAACGTTAATTCTATTCCACCATGATCCGGACCGGACCGACGCGCAACTGACCGGAATTCAACAAGCGACGGAATCCTTCTTCAAATCAAAAAAAGCCGACATCAAAGTCCATTGCGCATGGGAAGGATTGAGCCTGCAGGTTTAGGTAAAACTCAAGAACCAAGAACCAAGAACCAAGTTGAGCGAAGCGAAATCCCGGCGCATGCCGGGAAACCAAGAGCTCCCGACCTTGTCGGAAAACAAAGCGAGTCCGCTGAGCGGACCGGCGCATGCCGGGAAGTTAAGTTGAGCGCAAAGTTTTATTTAAGGATCATGCGACAACGGCTATTGGTTGGTAAAAGAAACATTGATCAGAATCCTCACCAAATACTGAATTATCGTTAACGCAACCCGCAATGAATGTGAAAAAACTCTGATGAAACCTAATACCAAAAACCCCTTCTGCATCCTCTGCGCCTCGGCGGTGAGTTCTTAAACCGAAAAAACGCAAAGGTCGCGATGTCGGGAAGCCAATCTTGCCACTGTAAATTGCTGTTGGATCCCTCGAATTTGGATCTATGAATACCCGTATCCGATGGAGCACTTTTATTCTTTCATTTTAACGATTTAATATCATACACTTTCTGTAATTTCATTCAATGTCCGAGCTCGGGAAAAATATTATCAGTCTGATTATCGGCTTGTTTCTGGCCTTTGTAATCGTTGAAGGAATCCTGCGGCTTTACAATCCCATTGAGCAACGAATTAAAGGTGATAAAATTGTATTGCCTGTAAACAAAAAATATATTTTCAGAAAGGTGAATATAAACGGCGTTGATGACCCGGTTGTGCACACCAAAAACAGTCTGGGCTTCCGCGGTCCCGAATTGCCATCCGGGGGCCTGGACGATTACATCAGTATCATTACCATCGGTGGAAGCACTACCGAGTGTTCCCTATTATCCGATGGGAAGGATTGGCCCGCTGTTTTATACAAAAATTTGCATACTGATTTTGAAAATATCTGGTTGAATAACGCCGGGTTGGATGGGCATTCCACCTTCGGCCATATTATCCTGATGGAAGATTACATCGTTAAACTTAAACCGACGCTGGTTCTTTTCCTGATCGGGATAAATGAAGTCGGCATTACCAATCCCACCAAACACGATGAACTCGTAATCAGGGGGGGTGTGCGTTTATCTTCTTTTAAGGATTTTGTCAAATCATTGTCGTTATATAGCGAAACGGTTTCATTGGCGCTCAATCTTTTCCGCTGGGCCAAGGCCAAAGTGCGCGGATTGACCCACCACAATGTTGATCTGAGAGCATTGCCGCAGGTGAACTACCCTGATCCCGGTTTGGATTCCCTCCTGGAGTTTCACCGATCGCAATACATCCCGGGTTTTTACAAACGATTGAAAATGTTAATCCACTTGGCAAAGGCAAACGGAATCGAACCTGTTTTTATCACCCAACCGGCGCTGTTCGGATATGGAACCGATGATCGGACACAGGTCGACCTGGGAAGGATTCAAATTGATCGGTATAGCGGAAATACGAAATGGAAAATATTGGAGCTATACAATAATTCAATGATTGAAGCCGGAAAATCATTTGACGTTTTTGTCATCGACGCCGCCCATGAGATGAAAAAAAGCTCAAGAAATTTTTATGATTTTGTCCATTTCACTAACGAAGGTGCCCGGAAATTAGGAAATATCGTTTATCGACATCTAAAAAAACACCTGAAAGAAACCTATTCGAAAAAGTTACGACAACAAAAAATGGATTAAGGGACAGGGATCGGGTTACGAGTCAAATTTGACCGATACCAACCTGGAAACCCCTTTTTGTTCCATGGTGACACCGTAAAGATAATTGGCGGCTTCCATTGTCAATTTATTATGCGTAACCACCAGAAATTGGGTTTCCTCACTAAACATTTTCAATACCCGGGTAAACTTATGGATATTGATATCATCCAGTGGGGCGTCCACCTCATCAAGGATGCAATAGGGACTCGGTTTTACCTGGTAGATGGAAAACAACAGGGCGATCGCCGTAAGCGCCTTTTCCCCTGCGGAAAGCATCCGTAACGATTGATTGCGTTTGCCCGGTGGTTGAGCGCGGATAACAATGTCGGCTTCCAGCGGATCGGGGTCCCCGGTCAGAGATAACGACGCCGTTCCCCCTTCAAAAAATAATGCGAATAATTTTTCAAAATTGGATTTAACCAAATCGAAAGTTTCTTTGAACTGTTTGCGCGCAATCCGATCTATCTTTTGGATCGTTTCCAACAGGTTCTCTTCGGATTCGATCAAATCGTCCCGTTGTTCATATAACAACTTTAAACGATTATCTTCCTCTTCATATTCCGCTTGTACCGCCATATTAATCGGGCCGATTGATTCCAGGCTCCGTTCTATTCGTTGGATTTCCATTTCCAGGTCGTCTTCATCCCCTGACTCCTGCATGGCGCGTATCACATCTTTTTTAGGGGGGATCGATACCGAAACCTCATAACGATCACGAATTCGTTCCCGGATCAACTTGATATGCTGTTCATATTCGGCTATTTGTAATTCACATTGCTTCAATTCCTCTAAGATCCGTTCACGATTTTTCTGTTCCGACCGGATTTTCTCCTGAAGATCCTCAATGGATTGATACGTAGATGAATAGGATTCCCGCTTCAATTCTATTACCGAACGCTGATGTGTGATTTTTCCGCGCACTTTTTCAAGCGCGGCGTCGCCTTCGGAAATTTGGGCCTCCAGGCTTTCTTTCCTCGCTTCCAGGGCATTGATTTCATCATCAATCTCATGCCGGCGTTTTTTTAGCTCCTTGATTGTTTCTTCCGCCGTACGCAACTGGAATTGCAGATTATCCCTTTGATTTTCAAGATTCAATAATTCAATCCTGATATCCTGGACCTGTTGGTTAAAGGCATCCCGTTCATTACGTGCCGTTTCAAGATCCTGAGCGGCAGCCTTGACCTTTTCGGTTAAAATATCAAAACGGTTCTTCGTTTCCTGTAATTTCGGAACCAGTGCATCGGTAGAGTCCGTAAGCTGGTGGAGCTGTTTCCGCTGCTCCGTCAGTTCATGCGTAATCTCCTGAATCGCTTCGAGGGCCTGTGACTGCCGGTAATGGATACGAATTATTTCCGTCTCCACACCCGATTGTTCATCCAACAACTCTTCCACCTGTAATGAAGATTGTTCAATAATGGTCTCCTTTTGAATAATCTCCTGATCCAGGGAATCCAAATCATCCTTAATACGCTGTGACTGGTTAACCAATTGATCTATTTCGCGGTCTAATTTTTCGATCTTTTGCAGCCTGCCGATAATTGAGCCGTGATCGGATTCGGGATGATACTTTAAAATGAAATTGGTACCGGCATACGTGCCTTTCAGATCCACCAGATCCCAACCTTTTAACTGCGTATCCTGCAAGGCGGTATGCAGGTCTTCCACGACAATCAGGTTCCCCAGTAAATAGTCGACCAACGGTTTTAATGTCTTGTCCGCTACGATGAGCTCCGAAGCGCGACCAATAATGGCGCGGGAGGTGGGCAGGGGTTTTAAACGCGGGGATACAGCCGCTACCTCTTTTAACGGAATGATCGTCAATTTACCGGTTTGTTCATCCCGGGCTTTGGCTAAGGTTTTAAGAGCCGTTAAACGATCCACGGAAACCAGATAATGGGCCCGGTCGGCAAGACCGCTATCCATTGCCCGACGATATTCTTCATCAACATGAAATAAATCCGCGACGGTCCCCAGAATACCGGGATAATCATCCTGATTCTCAAGAATATGGCGAACCCCTTCCGGAAATCCTTCACGGGTGGAAACCAATTCGCGGTAAAACTGTAACTGTGACTCCAGCGATTCGACCTGGGTCAAAGCGGAATGATGTTTCAAAGTAAGTTCATGACGCTTTTTCTGAAGCGCCGAAAGAGCCTGTTCCTGCTCGGATAAATGGTTTTTTCTATCTTCCAGTTCGACTAATATTTGTTTCTTCTTTGCTTCCAGATCTTTTTGTTGTTTCGAATAATCCGTTTGGTTCGATTCCAGCGCTTCCAATTTGTCTGCAAGGTGTTTAATCCGTCCCTTTTTCTCCTGTATCAGGGAGTTGGTCCGATCGATTAAGGCTTGTTGATCGGCAACTTTTTTCTGTTCTTCCCACCGGAGTGACCGAATATGCTCCACCTCAGCCTGAGCTTTACGGTAGGCTTCTTCCAATCGACCGAATTCTTCCCTTTTCGCTTTGTACGCCTGGAGTTTTTCATCGATACGGGGTTCAAGCAGGCGAATTTCCTCGGTATAATCCCCGATATGATTTTCCAGTTGTGTCAGTTTGTTCTGATTGGTCGTTTTCTCCAGCACCAAACGGTTCACCGCGTTCACGGCGGACCGGATTTGTTCCGTCCAGACCAGGACGTTTTGCCGGATTTGTTCCCGTTCATTCTCCAGTTCATTCAATGCCGATTGTAAGGTCGCCAGTTCCTTTTCGTATTCCTGGTACGTCTTCTGCAAATTCAGCAATTCCGCTTCGCGAACGTCCTCCTCCGCCGTCTTGGATTCTCTCAGGTGTTGGAACTCTTTTATCTTCAGGCGCAGGGGTTCCGCGAGCTCGTTATATTTTACAATCTGGATCGTCGCTAAGGCGATTTCCTTTTCCTTCAATTTTTCCTTCAGTTTGGCATGCCGTTTGAAGCGCTTTAGTTGAAGATTCAAAGAACGAACCTTGGATTCAACCTCGGCAATAATATCATTAATTCGTTCCAGATCCTGTTTGGTGGCCTCAAATTTCCGAAATGCCGATCGCCGTTGCGATTTATATTTGTTAATCCCCGCCGCTTCCTCGAACATCCGTTTTCGTTCGTCGCCTCCTTCCGACAGGATCTGTTCAATCATTTTTAATTCGATAACCGAATAGGCATCCGCTCCCATCCCCGTATCGACAAAAAGGTTTTGAATATCTTTCAACCGGCAGGGGATCCGATTCAGGAAATATTCACTTTCGCCGTTGCGATACAGACGACGACCGATTTCAATATCGGTATACTCCACCGGCAATTTGCCCCGATTGTTTTGAACGGTCAGATATACTTCGGAAACACTCAGCGGTTTGAGCCCTTTGGCTCCATTGAAAATAACGTCCTCCATTTTGCCGCTTCTGAGAACGCTGTATTTCTGTTCACCAAGCACCCAACGGATCGCGTCAACAATATTTGTTTTGCCGCATCCGTTAGGACCGACAATAGCGGTAATGCCTTCGCCAAAATGCAATGTTTCCTTATTGGCGAAGGATTTAAAACCATGAATTTTAAGTTCGGATATATACATTCAGAATTATCAGGCGCCTGTTTCCGTCGTGAAGTTTACAGATTTCGGCAAGGCGATACTATATTTTATATCGGGACGACGCTCTGACCAAATACATTTCGCTTCCACCTATCCCGGGGGCCAGGTCATCTTTCTGCCGCCCAGTAAATGCAGATGAATGTGAAAAACATCCTGACCGGCATCGGCATTGCAGTTGAATACGGTTCGATAACCCCGTTCGGCAATTCCCTTTTCCCGCGCAATTTTCTGCGCCACCATCAGAATTTCGCCGATTAATTTCTTCTGCTCGGCAATGATGTTATTTAGTGTCGGAATATGTTTCTTGGGTATGATCAATACGTGTATCGGCGCCTGCGGATTGATATCATTGAAAGCCATAACCTCTTCGTTTTCATAAACAATCTCCGCCGGGATTTCCTTATCAACGATTTTGCAGAATATACAATCGTTCATTCTTTTTCCTCCGTCAATGGTGTTGAATTCAATTCGTTTAATACAGCCAGGGATACCAGCGCCGCCGTTTCCGACCGCAACCGTCTTTGCCCCAGATTAATGATTTCAATTCGGTGCTGCTTCAACAAATTTATTTCCGCCGGGGTAAAATCACCTTCCGGACCGACAAGGACATGAACCGCCCGGGACTTGTCACTCCGTGATTCGTCCCACTGTTTCAGTGTAATCGCCCCCTCCGCATGACAGGCAACATAACCATCACTTTCCCTGTTCCGGGTTACCCACGATGCCAACGCCACCGGTTCCTTTATCGCGGGGAAATAACTCCGGCCGCATTGTTTCGCGGCCGCGACTACAATTCGGGACAACCGATCAACGTTAACGGTTCGTCTGACACACCGTTCCGTTATTACGGGTTGGATTGATTTAACCCCCAGCTCAACCGCTTTTTCCACCGCCAATTCCATCCCTTCCCGTTTTAAAATCGCCAGGGCAAGATGCAATTCCCGGGGACTTTCCCCCCATCCCGGGTACGAACGGAGGATTGTGCCGGAAACCGCGTTCCCATCCACGGCTTCAACCAGCGCCCGGTACACATTCCCCCGGCCGTTGCTCAACCAGATATTGGTTCCCGTCGTCTTTCGCAATACGCGTTTGAAATGATGAGACTCGTCCGGATCGAGGACAAATTCGTCTCCCGCGATATTTTCAGGAGACACATAAAAGAATATCCGATCGGCCATTATTTACGTCGACCAAACGCTATTTGAAATAACAGTCCGCTATACTGGGTCTTCCCGTCAACGCGGCCTCGCATGGGAAAAATATCCATGCCGACACTGATCGAAAGAACACTGCCTCCCATCCAGAGAATGTCGGTTCCGACTCCAATGTAACCACCAAGTGTGATCTGGAATTCCGGGGATTGCCAGCGATCGACAAAGCGCGCGTACGATTCATCCCCGTTAATGGTAATCAAGGGACCGGCTTTCGCCGTTATGAATGGCGTAAAATTGTTTTCGATTTTTCCATGGAAAGGAAAATAGAACAAACTTCCGAAAATCGGTATCATGACCAAACTTTGATCGTTTACCGTGTAGGATTGTCCTGAATAATAATCATAAATGATCAGTTCGTCTTTGGATTTGATGTCGAAAAACCGTATTTCGGCTCCGGTAAAGAGGTTGGGTTTCATTTCCCACCGCCGCTGGTACATGATACCGGACCCCTGGGAACCGATATTCAGACCAAAAGCGCTGTCACGAATTCTGAGTTCTCCGGTGAGCAACGTCAACATGGTAACGATTAACAGCGTTATCCTCAGCATTATCTTCGGTCCTTGACGGTTTTTATGTTTTTCGAACTATTCCGAAATACCCGGGTTGGCAACCCCCGGTTAATCACCCTTACCGGTTTGTACCGGGCGTTTAAGAAGGTAATCATTTCACGCAATAACGACCCAAATTATCCGGGAACCAATACTATCTTGCCTAATTGACGGCGGTTTTCAAGATACTGGTGGGCTTTTCGCACCTCTTTCATCGGGAACACGCGATCAACGACCGGTTTTATTTTTCGCTCTTTGACCAACGCGAAAACGGCCTCGAAAGCGGCCACGTCGCCCATGGTCGATCCCAGGATCGATTGTTGTTTGAAGAACAGGTGCCGCAAATCAAGGTTTACTTTGGCGCCGGTAGTTGCGCCGCAGGTTACCAGTCGCCCGCCCCGGCCCAGGGCTTTTAAACTGGTTCCCCAGGTCGCCGCGCCGACATGCTCAAAAACAACATCCACCCCATTACCGGCCGTTACCTCCTTTATAATTGTAAGGACTTCCTGCCGGTAATGATCAATTACGATATCCGCCCCCAATTCTTTCGCAAAGCGCAATTTTTCCTCGGAACCACCGGTTGCTATGACAAAGCAATCCCTGGTTTTGGCAATCTGGACAGCCATACTGCCGACGCCGGAATCGGCTCCCCAGACCAACACCGACTCACCGGGTTCGATTCGAGCCCGCCGGACCAGCATCGCATACGCTGTCTGGCCTACCAGCGCGAAGGAGGCGGCCTCTTCAAATAACATAAAATCGGGTTTCAACCGCAAATTCTTCTCTTCCGCGACCATCAATTCACAGTGAGTGCCGTCCTGATTTTCGCCGTAGATCCCAAACGAGCGACAATAATTTTCGCGTCCTGTTTCACAAAACCGGCAACGTCCGCAATACGTGAGCGGTTGAATGATGACTTCATCCCCCGGTTTAAAGGAGGTTACCCCTTTCCCGACTTCCTCCACCACGCCCGCGCCGTCGCTTCCCAATATGATTGGCAACGGAGTGCCAGGCACGCCGTTACGTATCCAGATGTCCAGATGGTTTAAGGAAGTCGCCTTGATTCGGACAATGACCTGTGTATCGCCCGGTTCGGGGTCCGGTATTTCTTCCCATTGCAATACCTCCGGTCCGCCGTGCGCATGAATACGAACTGCTTTCATGAATTACCCTCGAATAACTTAGTATCCAGACTATATTTTCCGGGACCGATCCATAGAAGACTGAAAAATAGAATCCCGGCTTCCATCGCGTGGTAAGGGCTGCCCTGCCCCGTTATAACATGAAATCCGGTTGCAAACACCATTGTCAGAAACAGGAAAGTAAGCGCAACCCGGAAAAATAATCCCGGTATAAGCAGGAGTCCGCCGCCGAATTCCGAAATCGCGGCCAGGAAACCCCAGAAAACGTAATATTGTTCCGGACTGAAGCTCCCCATCCCCTTGGCGCCGATATCCACCCACACGGCCGTACCGCCAAACAATTTCGGGTAACCGTGGAGGATAAACATGATTCCCATTCCGACCCGTAATATCACCAGGCCCGTATCTGCGTATCGATACCTACCAAACAACAGGTGTTTAATGTTCGCCAAGAGACAGACTAATCCTGATTATCCAGATCTTTGAATTCCGCATCCTGAATATCCATTTTGGATAAGGCATCATCCTTTTTATTATTCATATTCGATTTGATGTCGTCCGTTATTTTAATGCCCGAAATAAATCGATATATATTTACCGCCAGGTAAATGATGGCTCCTATCAGTATTAGTTTTAACAACTCTAAAACCCGGTGGATGGATTAAAAAATTTGGTCCCCGTGACCGGTTGGCGAATCACATTGATGACTTCTTCCAAATCATTCGGGTTATGAACGAAATCAATGTTATTGGTATTGATAATTACCAGCGGCGTATCCTGGTAGCGGAAAAAATATTCGGTGTAAACCTGATTTAAGGCATCGATATAATCCCACGAAATATTTGTCTCGAAGGAGCGGCCGCGCCGGGCGATGTTTCGCATCAACGTATCCGTATCCGCCTGAAGATAAATTACCAGATCGGGATTGATCACGTTCCGTTCCAACAGGTTGGCTACCGTATCGTACAGGTTCATCTCTTTCTCGCTCAGATTGAGCGAAGCAAACAGGCGGTCCTTGACAAACATATAATCGGTGATCAGCAATTTGTGGAATATATCCACCTGTCGAAGTTCCTGCTGCTGTTGATAACGTTTAAGCAAAAAGAATAATTGGGTTTGAAAAGCATATCGACCGGGATCCCGATAAAAATCCGCCAAGAAGGGATTGTCTTCGAACTCTTCCAGGACCACGCGCGCGCCCAGGCGGTCCGCCAACAGCTTTACCAGGCTGGTTTTCCCAACTCCAATGGGACCCTCAACCGCAATATAATAAAGATTTCTCATGCGCTTTTTTCCGGGTAATGTTTCTCCACCCGGGATTTATCCGGACAGATGCGCAACAAATCATAGACCGTTAATTTCCATTTACTGATAACAAAATTCGGCGCTATTTCACAAAATGGTACCAAAACAAATCGTCGATTGGGCATATCCGGATGGGGAATGACAAGTCCTTCGGTATCGATGATCTCGTCATCGTAACACAGGATATCAATGTCAATCGTACGGGGCATGTTTTTTTCTCGCACCTCGGGCCGGCCCAATAACGATTCGACATAACGAATTGTATCGAACAATTCAAAGGCCGAAAATTCGGTTTTCAATTCCACAACCGTGTTCAGAAAATCAGGTTGGTCACGGTTATATAACGGTTCGGTTTCATAGAACGATGCGCTTCTGAGATCATGAATTTCGGGATAGGTATTCAGGGAAGTAATGGCGCCGGCTAAATTCGCTTCCCGATCACCGGCATTAGAACCCAACGACAGATAAGCCACCTCAGACATAGTCGGTTTTGGATCTTTCCACCTCAACTTCAACCGTGTCCAGTACGCCTTTCACGGGAGCGTGAGGTTTCCGTACGCGCACCGCCAATCGATCCACTTCGTAGAGTTTTATAATGGTCCGGGCAATCTTTTCCGCCAATGCTTCGATAAGATAGAACTTGTGGTTTTTGGTGCAATCATAAACGGTTTCGTATATCGCCTGATAATCCAGGGTATACTTGATATTATCCGCCCGGCCGGCTTTTTTCAATGATCGATAAAGATCAAGATCAACTTCAAATTTTCCGCCCAGGTCCTTTTCCGACACACTCATTCCGTGGTATCCGTAAAAAACCATATTTTTTAATCGAATAACATCCATAGTACAGTGAATTTACCCCAGCGTCTCGAGAGGAGTCAAGTACGGTAAAAACCAATACATTGTCCTTAGCCCGAATTTCTTACCCCCTGTTAACCGGATTTATGATCACGAATCGATTGGTTATGTTCCAACCCTGCTGTTAATTGAAAATTTTCGCTTATCCGAAATAATCCTGAATGATGCCTTAGTAATTGGCGGATTGTCACTTGGTTCCTGGTTCATAAACTTCATCCAAACCATCGATTGATATTTGAATTGTATCATTTTGATCAACAAGGTTTTTTTACTTTATCAATGAAATTCGGTAATACCGCATGAGAGGATTAAAACGATTCGGGTTTACGCGTTTAAGGGTGATTCCGGCAGGCTGACTAAACAGAATATAAAATCGTGCCCATCTGAACCCATCCACCTGGAAACCGTAGGCATGAACCGGCACATTTTTAAACGACCGTTAACACTAATCCGCTAATTTAACTACTTCACCCTGCATTGCACGGACATTGTTAGCGGTTGTGTACTTTCACAGGTTTTACATTAACGAAATAACATCTTTTACAAAAATCGGGCGTTATGTTTTTATACCACATCTCTCTCCATTTTTTGAAATTATCACTGTTTAGTATAGCGATTAAATTGTTGTCAAATACATTACCAAAATTCTTTTCTTTAGGAAATGGTTTTGCACAACAGGGAGGAATATATCCATCTTGACTAATATAAAAATGTGACCAGGGAAACGGACATTTTTGGAAACTGTTATCAGTTTTAAAATCTCTTTCCGTTACATATACATTTTTAGCATTTACAATTTCTTTTCTCAATTCGGCAACAACATCAAGGAACTCCTTTGATTCGTAAAATTTGTAATAATCAATTGAATAATCTGTTACCGCCGCCAAATTAAATAAAGTAAAATCCACATAATTAATATTTACGCTATCGGCAAATTTTACCAATCGGGGCATGTATTTATAATTTTCTTTGGTTATAACCATATTCAACATTAAATCAGTTGAGGAATTCTGACATAATTTTGTTAAGGTTTTAATATTGTTCTCCAACAAATTAAAATCTGAATTTATCCGTATGGAATCATAAACTTCATCCAAACCATCGATTGATATTTGAATTGTATCAATTTTATCCACAAGGTTTTTTACTTTATCAATAAAATTCGGTAATACCGCATTGGTAGAAACCGAAATAATGATTCCTTTATTTTTTTCTTTAATATAATCAACTACTTCTTCAATTTTTTTATACATAAAAGTTTCACCCATTCCTGTCAGACCTATGGAATCCAGATATGGAGAAACCTCATCAATAATATTCTTTGCTTTTTCTGTGTCCATCATTCCTTTATCCATTTCATTACCATAAGTGGATTCTCTTGGACATATTGTGCATGCAAGATTACAATAATTGGTTAACTCCAACATTATGGTTGATGGATATGCAACTTTTGTCGATTTAATAAGTTTTAAATGAAAATGCCTGATTTTATTTGACATATAAAAAAACAAATCCTTATTCCGTGGTAAATATTTAATTCTTCTTAATGCTTTCTTCAACTTTCTTTTATTCATTGCATTTCCTGTATCATTTACAATATACTATTTCTTACCCAAGTAATTCATCAGCGAGCCCACGGGGATAAGGAGGATAATGTCAATCGATCAGGAACACTGATTGGCGAGATTATGCCAATGTCCCCCACCGCCCGTAAATAAGTATTTTATTTTCAACAACCCCTGCGTTCTTTGCGCTCCTGCGGTGAATAAAAACAGGTTAACCATCACCGTTCTTTTT
Source organism: Fidelibacterota bacterium (assembly GCA_027021785.1). Lineage (GTDB taxonomy): Bacteria > Fidelibacterota > Marinisomatia > Marinisomatales > JAADGP01 > JAADGP01. The sequence continues at coordinate 19,954 of JALUTR010000364.1, forward strand.
CGAAATGTTCGATTTTGCTTATAACCCAATCCGCGTCGGGATTCGCTTTCACGGTTTCTTTCCCCAGTTTGGAAACCCAGGTCCAGGCGCCGGTTGGGAAGCCGAACGAATAATTTCCTTTTAACGCAATTTCCCCGTTGTTCCACCACCAGGTCCAGGGACCGTCCTGGACCCCCACCTTGAAGCCGCCTTCAATTCGTGGTTGCCCGTTTTCATACCATTCGTACAATTTGCCGGTCCATTGACCGTTCCGGAAATTGTGTTCGTACTTTTTATTGCCGTTCTGATACCACTCAACCTGAAGGCCATGCTCCTTGCCGTTTTTCCAGAAAAATTCCCATTTCTTTTCACCGCTGGGGTACCACCCCAAATCGGGGCCTTCCTTGTAACCGTAAATATACTTCGCCTCGCCTTCCTTTTGACCGTTGGAATACCATAAAACGATTTTCCCGTTCAGGCGGTCCTCCTCGTACCGTTCTTCGGAAGACTTGTGCCCGTCTTCGTACCACAGGGTCCACAGTCCCACTTTCTGACCCTTGCGGTACTTGCCCTCCTGTTTGATTTGTCCGGATTCGTACCACTCACGCCAGTTGCCGTGTTTTTGATAATTTTTAAAGGTTAATTGCCATTTTTTCTGACCGTTAGGGTACCACCAGGTCCACAGGCTGTCCTGGATTCCCCCGGTCAGGAACCCTTCGAATTCCTTCTGGTTATTGTCGTAAAGATTATATACGATTCCCGAATAGGGTTCTTTGGCATCGGGTAAATACTTCCTATTATATCCGTTTTCATCCATTCGATCAACCAGGTCCGTAATTTTTACCCGGGGCGGGGATTGAGCAGAAACGATCGACAGCAACATTACGAACAACAGAAAAACGTTAAGGATTCCATAAGAAAGGAATTGTTCCCGGTGGACTGTATTTACCGAACCGTTTTGCTGTGGGTAATTCATTGCATTTATGTCCCGGTCGGATTTTATCATGTTGTAATTTACTGTCTAATAGCGATTTAAACATTTTTAATGTGAAATGTGAAGCGTGTCGGAACGTAGCGGAGACCCCGACGAAGCGTAGCGACTGTCGGGGAAACGTGAGTGCTTATCTGGCTTCCCGGCATGCGCCGGTCCGTTCAGCGGACTCGCTTCGCTTCCCGACCTTCGTCGGGAGATCTTGGCTTTGTTTCATTCATTAATCCTTCGTGCCATCGTGGTAATATTTAATCTCATTTGTCAGACCTTTTGGAATATCCTGGTGAAACTATTTCTGAACCGGCGTAGTTTCACGGGAATTTTAATGCTTGAAAACAATAAATTACGATGGGTTCTGCTCCTGGTCACCGGTCTCAGTCTGGGTACTTCGATTCCGGCGCAGGATCGCCTGCGGGTGACAGACTTACGTGTGGAAGTCAAACGCAACGGTCTGTATCTCCAACTGCGCACTTCTGAAGTCATTGAAGACCAAAACATTACCGCCTGGGCCACACCGACAAATTGGTTTTACATAACCATCCTGGGAGCCGTTTCCGATACGGCGAAAATCATGTCTGCCAAACCCGTGTATCCGATTACGGAAATACAGGCCACCAATACCGCCAATACCACCCAGTTGGCCTTCCGGATCGCCAAACCGATTGAAAGCTTCGATTTTTACCGCTCCGAGGTCCCTCCCGAAATCCTGTTTAACCTGCGCTTCCCGATTGAGGAAGTTGTCACCGTTCTGTTGGAAGAGCAACAAAACACGTCCGCCGCAAATCAAACCGGCGCCGAAGCGGCGATTTCAAACGAAGATAAATTGTACAATCGTCTTCGCAATGCGCTCTACCTTGCGGGAACGACACTCACAGTAGCCGGGATTTTTTCCCAGGACGCTATGGAAACCGGCGTGGCCTGGGAATTGCCTGCCGGGTTGCTGATATTATCCGGAACTTATGTGTATGACATGTATATCCATCCCAAAAGGAAAAAATGAGCAAACTCTCCATCTATTATGCCGTCTTTTATGCCCTGGGGTTAATATTGATGGGTATTTTTGCGCGGGTCTATCTCCGTAAACGAAAAACAAAACAACTCCATGACCGGAAACCATAAGAACGATACTCACCAAACCGGTTTGGCACACCGGAGAACTTTGCTGATCATATATGCCCTCACCGGACTGTTGATAGGGAAGGAATGGACCACGTCGCAATCCGCCGAAATCGTGATTGAGGCGTTTACTAACCAAACCCCTGTTCAGCATTTGACCCCCTATTTACTGGATATTGCCAAAAATGGGCATTCCCTTCCGGCAGACCAGAAAATCGCGTTGCAGCGACTGGGCTTTAATTTTTCCAACAAGCTGGTTTCCCGCTCCCGGGGAACCCGGCCGGAGGCAGAGGGACTTGACCAAATCTACGACCAGGGGATTTTTCGTTTCCATTATTCACTATCGGGCGGTCAGGCCGTCGACAGCACCGATAACAACGCCAATTCAATACCCGACTATATCGAACGGGTTTCCGAAACCTTCAACACCGTAGCCGACCGGATCATTAACCAAATGGGGTATTATCGCCCCCCGGGCGATGGCTGGCTGCCGGCAGATTACGATAACGGCGGTTCCAATCACTATGATGTTTACGTTGATTCTATAACTGCGAACTATTATGGCTATACTCAAAGCGAATATTTCGCCCGTGATGACGGCGATAACGAAAATTCTTCGGTAAAAGAAAATAACTCCGTCACCAGTTACATTGTCATCAGGAACGATTATACCGGATTCCCTAACAACGAATTGGAGAGTATCCAGGTAACAGCCGCCCATGAATTTTTTCATGCTGTACAGTTTGGGTATGACTCCGCCGAAAAGCCCTGGTTGATGGAAGCCACCGCGGTATGGATGGAAGAAGTCATTTATGATGACATTAACGACTGTTATCAATATATGCCCTCATGGTTCGGATCACCCCATATTTCCCTGGACGCTTCCGACGGAAACCACTGGTATGGCTCCTTTATTTATTTCGAATACATCGATGAACAACTGGGAGGGACGAATACCATTCGGCGGATTTGGGAGAAAAGCATTATCCTGAACAGCAAAAATGACGATTACAGTCACCTCGCGATTACGTCGGGCCTGGCCCCGGAGCTGTCGGATTTCAGCGATGCGCTGAATAAAATGGCGATCGCGAACCGGATCATGTCTTCCACTTCGCAGGCCGGGATATTTCGCTACGAAGAGGCTGATGATTATCCCGTAACAGGACCGGCCACTTTCCGGCTCATCGCCTTTACGGCCGGCAACACCCAGACAATCAACAGTTCCAACCTGCAAAAATATGCCAGCCAATACACGCGGATAATCGCGAATACCCCCGTTCAGGTAACCCTGACCAACACCTCCGGACCCGAGGACGATTTAATGCTGCACGCTATCATGAAGACAACCACGGGGGATTATGTCGTTAAGTCATCTTCCCCCATTAACATCGATCCCACCAATGGATATAAATGGATTTATGTTGTCGTCGTCAGCCAGAAAGCCGATGGCACCGACTGGGATTACCAGCTAAGTCTGGATGATGGGGTTTATGATTCGCTTATTACCGATCGTCCCGAGGACTTTTCCCTCGCCAATCCCTATCCAAATCCCTTCAATTTATCCAAATCACAATATCATCGCCTCACTAAAATTGATGTTACCGTTTCCGTCCCGCAACGGATAAAAATTTACATCGTAAATCTGAGCGGAAGAAAAGTTGCGAGCATTTTCGATGGCTATCTACCTACGAAATACACACCTTACCAATTCACCTGGGCGGGCCGGAATGATATCGGGCAACGAGTCCCGGCGGGAATCTATCTCATCATCGCCGAAGGCAAGCAGCTCCAATTCTGGAAAAAGGTAACCCTGCTGAAATAGTCCCCGCATCCGCAATCCTTCGCGATCTTCGCGTCTCGGCGGTAAAACTATTACCACCGCTAAGGCACAGAGGACGCAAGAGGAATTTGATTTATTGGTGAGGGGGGTGGAACGGGGGGCTTACAATCAACAATCTAAATCCTTTTTTGGGGTAAAACATTTCTGACAGCCTGGATTTATTCCCCCAGGAGTCGTTCAAGCGAAAGCAATAATTGCTCATACCGTCTGAGATTATTTTTCATTTTTCGTTCATAATCCCTGGGCGGATCTCCGATCTTCCCCAGGTAAACATTTCCTCCGATTTCCCGGGCGGCAATCCGGTCAATATTCCTGTAATAATTCTCGATTTTATCGAATTGATCAACAATCGTTTCCATTTCCTTCGATCGTTCAGCCAATACTTTCACCGTTCTCTCCGGAGGATTAAGGGCCAGTTCAGCGGCAATTTCTTCCGTGAATTTCTTAATCCCCGGTCCCAACCTGTGGCGTTTCACTTTTAACGCTAACATTTGCGGTTCCCATTCTGCGATTTGTTGTTGCAGGAAAACCAGTTTCTCGTTTTTCTTCTTAAAGAATTTTACAAGGTTCGATTCCCCTCTTCGGTAATTCGCTTGCGCCGCTTCAATTCGATTATCGGTTTGTGTGAACTTCCGGATAAATGTTTGTGTGTCCCCGGGGATCTTTGAACGCACCGTCAGCGATTTTCTCCGTTGCAACAGCAGAATCATTTTCTTCTGAGCGCGTGCTAAATCGTTGACGGTGGAAACGGCGTCTCGCATTTCAGTAAGATTCTTGTCCAGTACGGAATACGAAGGAAAATCGGCTTGCCGGGCTCTTTCCAGAACGGGGGATAATACCTTTTCCAGGGACACAAGTTCTTTTTCGCTCACTTGCAGCCAATCCCGGTAATTCCGAACCCGGGATTCCATAGCCTGCGCATCTGGAAATGATTCTTGCGTGGTCATGTAACCAGCGCAACCGGAAATAAAAAGAATTGTCGGCAACCAGCCCACCAGGAGACCGGCGCCGATTATATAATAAACACTCTCGAACAAACGCAACGACCTGGCCCCGGTTGTTCTTTCTATTTTAATGAAACTTTCCTCACTCCTTCCTTGGCGCGGGCAATTTTCCGGCCAGGTCCAGAGCCATTAATTCACC
>JALUTR010000365.1 GCA_027021785.1 Fidelibacterota bacterium
TGACGTGTGGGGAATGTGATTCTTGCGATATTTCCCCAGGTAAGTCCCGTCGGCGTCAAGTACCGCGGCGGTGTTGTACAACACCCCGGGTTGTTCTTTTTCGAATACCGGCACGATCATCACCATACGGTATTTGCGGGCAAACTCCTGCATCCGTTCCACGGTGGGACCCGGCACCGGCTCGGCCGCCCGGTACCAGGCGCTGTCCTGTCCGGGACAAAAATAAGGGGTTGTAAAAATCTCCTGAAGACACAGGATCTGAACACCTTGTTTCCCGGCGTCTTCGATGAAGGGGATGTGTTTATTAATCATTGCCTCTTTGATCTCGGCGATCGTTCCCTCGCCTTCCGTAAGCGCAATGCTCATCTGGATTAATCCGGATTTAATTATTCTTGGCACCGTTAACTCCTATTTACTCTGCTGATTATTCCAGGCCGCCGAACAATCCCCGTTTCAGGAATTGACCGTCACCCTTTTTACCTACATACTCACAATCCCGAACGATGACCTTTCCCCGGGAGATTACCGTCTCGGAAAAACCCTGTACCTCAAACCCCTCATAGGCGTTGTAATCCACATTCATATGGTGGGTATTAGGATTATTCACACTGATCGTCTCTTTCCGGTCGGGATCGAAAATCACGATATCCGCATCGCTGCCCACGGCAATGGTTCCTTTTTTGGGAAACAGTCCGAACAATTTCGCCGCCGCCGTGGAGGTTATTTCCACGAACCGGTTCGGGGAAATACGTCCCTCAACCACGCCGGCATTAAAAATCAGACTCATCCGGTTCTCGACCCCGGGCGCGCCGTTCGGGATTTTTGTAAAAACATCTTTCCCCAGGACTTTCTGATCGGCCATCCGAAACGGGCAGTGATCCGTGGATACGGCCTGAATGTCACCGGTTTGCAGTCCGCTCCAGAGCTCCGCCTGGTTCCACTTTTCCCTCAGGGGTGGGGACATTACATATTTTGCCCCCTCGAATCCTTCATCGCCGTAAAAGGACAAATCCAGGAATAAATACTGAGGGCAGGTTTCCGTGTAAACGGGCAACCCGCGGTCGCGGGCCGCCGTTATCTGTTCCAGAGCATCCGACGAGGAGAGGTGGACGATGTAAAGCGGGGAACCCGCCACTTCCGCGATGGCGACGGCGCGGTGCACGGCCTCGGCTTCCATCTGGGTAGGACGGGTAAGGGCATGCCATTTGGGGGTGGTTTTTCCCTCCTTCAGCGCCAGTTGTACGATTTCGTCGATGACGATACCATTTTC
>JALUTR010000366.1 GCA_027021785.1 Fidelibacterota bacterium
ATTGCCATCCTGCGGCATCTCTTCCGGAACGGGCAGAAGGTGTATGTTACATGCCTTTGGCCCGATGGCCAATTCATGGCTTCCGACGCCCTGAAGCAGGTGGCGGAAGATGAATTTCATCTTACGTACGGAAAAGATTATGTTCTGCTGGGGTTCAGGCCGGGAAACGAAGCGGTGGTTAAAGGTATTGTCAGCAATCTTCGTAAGGTATACACCATCGACTCAAGGAATATCCTGGTCGATAAAATTCCGATGATGAAGGGGATCAATAAATTCAGTGATTTTGATTTTCTGTTTTCCTTATCGGCAGGATATCCGGGGACGGTGGAATGGGTCCAGTACGCGGCCGATCCGACCGGTGTTCCCATGTCGACCGGCGTAACTTCGATCCAGGTTAACGAAGTGATGCCGTATGTGAACTCCGGACAGATAAACGGGATTCTGGCCGGTATGCCGGGCGCGGCGGAATACGAAGCGTTAATACAACAACCGGGCATCGGAACTTCGGGAATGGATGCTCAATCCATTGCCCATGTTGTAATTGTGCTGTTTATTATTTTCGGAAACGTCGCATATTACTTAGAACGCAAACGATCGAAGAAATATTAGGAGATACGATCCATGAACGGTGCAGAAATATTTGGCGCGTGGATAGCAGTCTTTTTGACCCTGGCAATTTTCACTTACCTGTACAAGGATAACCCCTTTTACAAAATCGCCGAACACATCTTCGTCGGCGTTTCGGCGGGGTACTGGGCATCCATGTATTTTTGGACCCAGATCCAACCCAACCTTTTCGGACGCCTGTGGCCCAAACTGGACGGAGAACCATCAACCCTTTTCCTGAAGTTGTGGTACGGTCTGTACAATGGATTGGGATTACTGTCATCGGCCGTATTCCCTCCCGGAGGAATCGATAAGGGGCACCAAATGCATCTTATTTATATTATTCCTTTGATCTTAGGGGTCATGATGCTGTTGAGTCTCTTCCCAAAAATCAACTGGTTTGCACGGTGGGGAATCGCCTACGTTGTGGGTATGGCCGCCGGATTAAGGTCGTATGGTTTCCTTAATTCCAATGTCATCGGGCAAATTAAAGGTACGGCCATTCCGTTGGTTGGCGACGTATCGCCGATGGTGTTGTTTAACGGCCTGATTGTCCTGATCGGCACCTTATCCGGCCTGATGTATTTTTATTTTTCAAAAGAACATACCGGGACGTTTGGGAAAATTGGTCGGTTGGGAATATACTTTCTGATGATTTCATTC
>JALUTR010000367.1 GCA_027021785.1 Fidelibacterota bacterium
ATAAATTCCATACCCTCCTTGTCGAACTGAAAGGGGCGTCATATCCGCGAAGGCTGAAGATCGAGATCAATAAAAAGGTTGTGACGGTTTACCGGCCGGTGATCGCTTTTTCTCCCGGGTCGACATACCAGGTAATGGTAAATGCCATAACCCCCGAACAAATGTTGCTCAACAAAATAGCAGCCCTGATTGACAGGAAAGAGATCCGGGATGCGTTCGACGTGGAGTTTCTCCTTCGTCGCGGGATGCCGTTCCCGGATGATCCGGCCTTGGCGCGACAGGTTCTACACTGTTTGAGTAATTTCACCGATTCTGATTTCAGAGTGAAACTGGGTTCTTTGCTTCCCCCAAGGGAAAGAGAATACTATCGCTCGAATCGATTCATTTTTCTGGAACAGCGCCTTAAGGAACAATTCTCAAGGTAAGGTTCATTAAGTCGTGCGAATACTGACAGGGAATAATTTTCACCATGAAGATTTGTTAAGGTTAACATCCAACAGGTGCTAACAAAAACAACCACCGGTAAGACAACACAAAAAGCTCACACGCCGCCCCCGAAGGTTATAATCCCGATTTTATCGGGGGGTCGAACAATCCCCGATCCGGAGTTCGAATCCTGTTCAACACAAAGGCACCAAGAGCACGAAGGGAATAAAATCGAAGGCTTTGGAATTCGAAACTTTTCAATCGCCAAACGGTGGATTTCATATTTCTTTAATCTAACATCTACCATCTAAAATCCAATATCTAACATCCAACATCAAAAATCGTTAATCATCAATCAAAAATCCCGCCCCCCCGTTTCACGCCGCCAGATTGCTAATTGTAAATATAATTGACAATCAGCACATTCTCCGTTAATTTGCGCCATGTACATTGAACGATCAGTCGGGTTCTTGGCGAAAAAACTTGCGGATCAATATCCGGTTATTGCGATCACGGGTCCCCGTCAGTCGGGGAAGACCACGCTGTCAAAGGCCCTGTTTACAGATAAACCGTATGTTTCCCTGGAGGATATCGATGTGCGGGAGTACGCTCAGGAGGATCCCCGGGATTTTATTAATCAGTATCCGGAAGGCGCTGTCCTGGACGAAGTGCAAAACGTCCCTTCCCTTTTTTCTTATATCCAGACAATCGTCGACAACAACAGGAAACCGGGGCAATTTATTCTGACGGGTTCCCAACAGTTTGGTCTTTTTTCGCGGATTACTCAGTCACTTTCAGGAAGAATTGCCTTAATTACGCTGCTTCCCTTCAGCCAGTGCGAATTGAAATCTTTGGAAAGCCGGTCCCGGACAATTGATCAGGTCCTGTTTACCGGATTTTATCCCCCTATCTATGATCGCAAATTGGAACCAGGTACCTGGTACGGGAATTATGTGCGGACTTACCTGGAACGTGATGTACGGAAAATGGTGAACGTGCGCGATCTTTCCGCTTTCCAGCGATTTCTCAGGTTGTGCTCCGGAAGAATCGGTCAACTTGTGAATTTTTCCTCGCTGGCCAATGACTGTGGTATTACCCATAATACGGCCAGGGCCTGGATCTCAATCCTGGAGGCAAGTTTTATTATCCGTTTATTGCAGCCTCATTACAGGAATTTTAATAAACGCCTGATTAAATCGCCGAAAATGTACTTCTATGATCCGGGATTGGCGGTTTGGTTGCTGGGTATACGGGAACCGGAGCAATTAAGACTGCATCCAATGCGCGGAGCCTTGTTTGAGTCCTTGGTTGTGAGCGAATGTTTGAAGTATTGCTATAATTCCGGCCTTGAGCCGAATCTTTATTTTTGGCGGGACCGGACCGGGAATGAAATTGATGTGATAATCGATAAGGGAAATCGGTTAATTCCCCTGGAGATTAAATCGGGAACTACGATTTCAGGCGATTATTTCAGAAATATTTTCTATTGGCGAAAACTGTCCGGGAAGCCCGATGAGAAAGCGTGGTTGATATACGGTGGAGAATCAGGCCAGGTACGTTCAGGTATTGAAGCTCTCTCGTGGAAAAAATTAATGGAAGAAGAAACCCTTCAGCGAATGTTAAATTAATGAAACGTAGAAACTGGAAATCAGAAAAACAGAAAGTGAAAAGTGGAATCCGGTAACATTCGGACACCATTCCGGTAGTTCTTCGGACCCGCCTCCGATCCCTATGGAATTCAACACAAAGACACGAAGAGCACGAAGGGAATAAAATCGAAGGCATTGGAATTCGAAACTTTTCAATCGCCAACCGGCGGATTTCATATTTTTTAAATCCCATATCACCTGATCCCTCCCAAACAATAACAATCGAAAATCGTCAATCAAAAATCCAACATCCTCCGGGTACTAACAAAAACCCCCGCAAGCCGAATACCGATACCGGCGTCGTCACCGAAAACCGAACCCCGCACCATTCGAGGCCGGAAGACAAAGCAAAAAATCCCTGAAAGGGATTAACAAAAATAACCGCCTGTGGAACCGGTGGATGGAAAAACAATTCCAACATCGACCCTGAAGGTTATAATCCCGATTTTATCGGGGGGTCGAACAATCCCCGATCCGGAGTTCGAATCCTGTTCAACACAAGGCACCAAGAGCACGAAGGAAATTAAATTGAAGGCATTGGAATCCCCAACTTTTCAATCGCCAACCGGTGGATTTCATATCTCTTTAATCTAACATCTACCATCTAAAATCTAACATCTATCATCAAAAATCCCGCCCCCCCATCTCCTAACCACATCAAACAATCGAAAATCGTCAATCGTCAATCAAAAATCCCCCATCCCCGCTCCCTGATCCCTGATCCCCAATATCTGTTGAACTCCTTTTTCACGTTTCACTTTTCACGCTTCACGTTTCTCAAATCCAACCACAAACAATCAAAAATCATCAATCGCCAATCGTCAATCACAATCCTTGTCTATAATCAGGTGCGGAAAAAATGAGAATCCTTTGTAAACTAATACAATTATTACCGAGTGATTAGATAAGGTTTCGAAATGGACGATCTTTTTTTTACCGAGGAACATGAGATGCTCCGGGACATGGTTCGTGATTTCGCACGAAACGAGGTTGAACCGGTTGCCCGGGAGTTGGATGCAAGCGGTGAATTCCCGTGGGATTTGGTAAAACAAATGGGTGAATTGGGTCTCATGGGCATTCCGGTGCCGGAGAAATACGGCGGCGCCGGAATGGATACCGTTGCCTATGCCGCGGCCGTCCTCGAATTGGCCAGGGTGGACGCTTCGGTAGCGATTACCATGGCCGCCCACACTTCCCTGGGCACCATGCCCATTGTCCTGGCCGGATCCGAAGAACAAAAACAAAAATATGTCCCTCCCCTGGCTTCCGGCGAAATGCTGGGGGCGTTCGGTTTAACCGAACCGGGGGCGGGAAGCGATGCCGGCAACACGCAAACCACCGCCGTGAAAGACGGGGATGAATTCGTGGTTAACGGCAGCAAAATTTTCATCACCAATTCCGGCGTAGCCGGACTTTTGACGCTGACGGCCCGGACTATCATCGACGGCGAACCGAAAGGCATCGGCGCTTTCGTGACACCGACGGCCGTTTCCGGGTTGAAAATCGGCCCCAAGGAGAAAAAAATGGGGTGGCGGGCCAGTGATACCCGGCAGATATTTTTCGATGATATGCGCGTCCCGGCGGAGAATATGCTGGGCGAACCTGCCGGCGGCTTCAAGACGTTCCTGAAAACCTTGACGGGAGGAAGAATCTCCGTCGCCGCCCTGGCGGTGGGAACGGCCGAAGGGGCCTACGGGAAAGCTCTCCGTTATGCCACCGAACGAACGGCCTTCGGTAAACCGATCCATAAGTTTCAATCCGTGGGCTTTAAACTGGCCGACATGGCCACCCGGATAGAAGCGGCCAAATTGCTGGTGTTCCGCGCTGCCTGGCTGATGGACCAGGGGCGTGATGCGTTGAAAAACGCCGCCATGGCTAAATTGTTCGCCAGCGAAGTGGCGATGGATGTGACAACCGACGCAATCCAGATCCATGGCGGGTATGGTTACGTGAAAGAATACGATGTGGAACGTTTTTTCCGTGACGCCAAGGTCCTGGAAATCGGCGAAGGAACCAGCGAAATCCAGCGCCTGGTCATTTCCCGCAAAATTGTTGAAGCGCTTTCCGAAGCATGAAAAGAAAACCCGACAAACTCCCCCTTTCGCAGCGGCTGAAAACACTGGCCCGGCGTTATTGGCCTCAAACCCTGATCCTGGTCGCGTTGGTGTTTTTCCTCTCCCTCTTCTTCCCCCGGGGAACCACACTCAAGTATTCCTATAAACTGGACGATATTGCCCGGGAACAAATCATCGCCCCGTTTACCTTCCCTATTCTGAAATCGGAAGAGAAATATAAGGCCGACCTGGAAGAGGCAATCAAGAATGTGCCCTTCGTCTTTAACCGCGACCAGTCCCTGGTGGATGAGCAGATTAAGGCGATCGAAGATTTCTTTTCCCTGGCGGAAAAAATACGCGCGGCCCGACGCCGCTTAAACCAGTCGAAAGACCTGGTCTATCGTTATCGTTACGAACCGCAATACAAGGAGGCCCGGGCGGAGTATTCGGCGGACAGCACCGCTCTGGCCACGTTGCTGGAAACATTTTATCAGAATTACACCTTCGACGGTGATCCGAAACATCTGGAAGCCTTTTTGGATCTCCCGGAAGCCAACGGGCCCAAGTACGATCTCGAAGCCTTCAAAAAAGATATCCTGCAAATCTGTCGCGATCGCTGGGCCGAGGGAATCTACAACATCAACCGGGATAAAATCATCAGTAACCAGGTCTCGATTAAACAGGGAGAATTCCCGGTCTTAACCGATCCGAAAGAGTTCCAGGATCTTCACGAAGCCCGGATAAAAGCCACGGAAGAAGTCGCCAAGCTGTACCAGGACGAAAAAGACCCGCGGCGATTGTTATGGGACGGGTTGTTGATCGAATTCATGAAACCCAATTTGGTGTACGACGCGGAAACCACGGAACGACATCAACAGGAGGCCATTAAAAACGTTCCCCGTTTCCAGGCGACGGTCCTGGAGAACGAGCGCATTGTTGATAAAAACACCCGGATAACGGAAGACATCTTGCTGAAACTCGAATCATTGGCCCTGGCGATGAGCAAACGCCAACGGGCCGAAACGGGTTGGGACTGGTTCCTGTCCTATTTGGGACGCGTTATCGTGATCGCGGTGGTATTGTCCTTTTTCTTTACGTTTTTGCTTATCTACCGTACCCATATTTACGACGATCGGCGCATGATGCTGCTGATCGCCCTCATTTTTATTACCGAAATGGGATTGGCCCACCTGGTGGTCATGCGCCTGGATTTGCCGGAATATTTGGTGCCGATCACCGTGGCGGCCATGATTCTGACAATCCTGTTCGATGCCCGGATCGGGTTCATGGGCACCACGTCGTTAGCCATCCTGACCGGCATTATGATCGGGAACAACATGGACTTTGTGGTGGTGGCCATGCTGACTTCCACGGTGGCCATGTACAACGTGCGCCAACTCCGGACACGCAGCCAGATATTCACGACGATTTTTTCACTCATCGGCGCCAGTATACTGGGAGCGGTGGGCCTGGGTATGTTCAAAAACAGCGCCTGGGAAACCGTCCAGATGGATCTGACGTTCCTGTTGATTATGAGCGTTCTGGCCCCGATCGTCACCTACGGTTTGATCGGGCCCCTGGAAATCGCCTTCCGCGTTACTACGGACTTTACCTTGCTGGAACTCCTGGATTTCAACCATCCCTTGCTGAAACGCCTGCAGCGGGAAGCCAATGGCACGTTCAACCACAGCGTTGTGGTGGGAAACCTGGCGGAGGCCTGCGCCAACGCCATCGGCGCCCGGTCGCTTTTAAGTCGTGTTGGAGCCTATTACCACGATATCGGCAAAATGACCCGCCCGGAATACTTTATCGAAAACCAGTACACCGGTGTCAATCGCCACGATAATCTCACACCCGTTATGAGCGCGAAGATCATCAAGAATCACGTAAAGGACGGTCTGAAGCTGGCGGAAGAATACGGACTCCCCAAAATCGTAAGCGATTTCATTCCCATGCACCATGGGACCACCCTGACGGAGTATTTCTATCGCAAGGCGCTTGACCAGGCCGAT
>JALUTR010000368.1 GCA_027021785.1 Fidelibacterota bacterium
CTGTACCGGGACCAGGTAATCACTTTTTTTTAAGGCAAACGGACCGGGCGTGAATCCCCGACACCGGGTGAATTGTTTTACCAAAACATTGCGTCCGGGGTGGGCAGGTTAATATTCGGTTTTCAGACTTCGGGAATCGCCGGAGGCCGGTAAAATGGGGGTTAAAGTAAGAGGGAAATCATGAACAGGAAATACAGATTAATTATTTGCGGGCTGTTGCTGATTACGCTGGGGTGGTCCCGGGGGGAATCGGAGCGGCCGTATGTGTTACTGATTTCGTTTGACGGTTTCCGGGCCGATTACCTGGATTGGTACGAGACTCCTAATTTTGATCAGTTGGCGCGTGAAGGCGTAAAGGCCAAGGGAATGAAACCGGTGTTCGTGTCCAAAACATTTCCCAATCATTACAGTATTGCCACCGGCATGTACGCCGAAAATCACGGCCTGATTGCCAATCAATTTTATGATCCCCGGCTGGATGCCGAATATCGGATAAGCGACAGGAACACGGTGGAAGACGCCCGATTCTATGGCGGAGAACCGATTTGGGTTACGGCGGAAAAACAAGGGGTCAAAACCGCTTCTTATTATTGGGTTGGGACGGAAGCGCCGATTGAAGGTGTGCAACCGTCAATCTGGAAAAAATATGACCATTCCTATCCCTTCGAAGCCCGTATCGATTCGGTAACGACCTGGCTGCAATTACCGGAGAAGGAAAGGCCGCATTTAATCCTGTTGTATTTCCATGAACCGGACGCCACCGGGCATGATTTCGGACCCCGGTCCGATGAAACACGGGAAATGGTCCGGGCAATGGACGAAATTTTGGGCCTGATCATTCGGAAGACGCGATCCCTGCCGGTTTACGACCGGTTGAATATGATTGTTTTAAGCGATCACGGTATGGCGGCGGTAAAATCCGATCAAACCATTGATTTGACTACTTACGTTGACCTGGAAGGAGTTGTACAGGAAGGGAGAGGCCCCACGGCCTTTTTGTATGGCGGCAATCGGGCGCGAATGAACAGGATTTACGAAACACTAAAACCGGTTTCGCATCTTACGGTTTACCGGAAAAACGAAATCCCGGAGCGTCTTCACTACAAACACAACTACCGAATTAAAGATTTGTTGTTGATTGCCGATGAGGGTTGGTTTATTCTGGATTCGAATCAATCCGACAGAAAACCCCCGCCTTTGGGAACGCACGGTTATGACAACAATTTATGGAGTATGCACGCCGTTTTTCTGGCCGATGGGCCGGCGTTCAGGGATGGATACGAGCGTACCGTTTTTGAAAACGTGAATGTGTATCCGCTGATCGCCCGGATATTGGGTTTGAAACCCTACCCCCGAATAGACGGAAAACTGGAAAACGTGGAAGATCTGTTGCGGAGGAATTAAGCAAAAATTTCCAATCCGCGTAGCTCCGCGGCGATAAACCACAAAGCCACCGGGGTCACAGAGGATTTAAAAACTGAGGAATCGCATTCCCACCGAAAAATAGAGACCCCGCAAATCGATCTCCGGGGCGGGACGTCTTTTCCACACAGCCGGGAAAGTATCGGTATCCCCCTCATCGTTTTCTTTTGAATATTTCCAGCTCCCGGTTACGTTGGCAAAGACGTAGCTTACCGACAGGATAAGATCGCGTTCCGGGCCCAACATAACGGTTGTTCGGGCCCCGATTTCCGGTGAGAACACCGGCAGGGCAACGGAATTGTATTGATCGTCGGAACGGATGATCAGGTTTATCGGGAGGGTAATCATAGCCGCCAGGGCGGAAGAAGAAGTATGAATCGGCTTGTATTGCAGACTAAGACCAAATCCCATACGGAAGTCTGTGTCGTCGCGGCTGTCTCGTACCGTTCCCAAATTAAAATGGGCCGCGCCACTTATTCTGTCAAGCGGAGCGATGTCAAGTTGGGCCTGTAGTGTGTATGCCGGAACATTGTTTGAGTAAAAGCCTTGTAAATCGATACTGCCGATGCGACGGGTGGATTCCACGGCCCGGTAACCGGGCTCGATCCGATCCCATTTCCGCAAGACACGTCCCCGGTTCGCATCTTTGCTCAATTCCGTTACCCGCACGATTCCCACCGTTCGGCCGGGGATGGTTATTTCACGGTCACGCAGGATCTTTTTGACTTCCGGTGATGCGATTTCGAACACCGTCCCCTTTTGAACGCCCATTTCCTGTCCTAACAATAACATGACTTCATTGCCCCGCACATCCAGGACTTCACTGGTGAGCAAATACATTTCGCGCAATTGATTCGATACTTGCCGGCCTACTTGCATGAGTGTTTTTGCCAGGGAAGCCTTCTTGTTGCCTCCGGTGTAGCCGGCGTTAATGGTAAAGGAGGCAATGGATTTCCCGGTTTCCACATCCACTTTCCGGACTTCGGCCTGGAGAATGGTCTGGATATTGTTGGGATAGCGTTCCACATCCTTGGTGGCCTTATCCACGGCGGCATCCACGACCTGTTTGGCAATAATGCCCAGGAGTCCCGCTTTGCGGGCTACCTTGCGGTCCTTACGGTCCTCTTCTTTTTCATCTTCGGGCGGGACCCCCTTCTGACCGAAATTCAGGACGCGAACGATTAGCGCCTCCGGAGCGGAAGCCACTTTGCCGAATTTTACAAGGGATTGATCGTCAACAATACCGGACATCTGAATTGCCTGTTCCTTCAGGAGTTGTTCCAAATGATTGCGATCAATCACCTCGAACCGTTTCAGTTCCGTGGCCTTGCTGGCCACGATAGCGGTCACTTTGGCGTCGATGGATTCCGGGTCATCGCCGCCTTTTGCCGGCAGGACAAGGAGTGGTTGTTTCGTGAGCGTTACTTCCGGAGTCAGTCGCTCCTGCGCAGAGCCGAACTCCAGGAATAATAGCAGAGACAGAATAAATATCCGGTTCATGGTTTCCTCCGTTCAGAAGTTAGAATTGATGCCATTGTGAAAAGTCCTGAGTTGTCATACTGAAGGCGCCGATAAATCAGGATGAGAATGACAAATAACAACATTTTACGACAACATTAAAGTTAATGGTAACACAAGCAAATCTCCTGTGGCAATTATCACAGTTTCCATGCCAGGGGTTGCTTCCAGCCCAACAGCAAGTAGCGGGAATCGGCGTCCTGCCGGTCCGTTCCCGGATAAACTTCCATTTCGTAACCAAGAATGATGGACAGGCGGCGTTTCACAGGGACGATTACTTCCGCCATGAGTTGGGTGCGGGTTTGATTGGCTTCCACTACTTCGCTGATCTGATAAAAATATTCCACTTCCAGTTTGGTACTGAACCAGCGGGTATCGTTATCCCAGTACAGGCCACCCTTAACGTAGGATGTTTTTCGCGTGTCGTTCAGGTAATCGGACATATCGAAAGCCTGCGCGAGTTCCGAGTTTATATGTCCGGTTTTGTAATCCAGGAGAAAAACGCCCACGCCCTGATTGTAGTGGTAACGCAGCAAAACGCCGGCGCGGGTGTTCCTTCGGAAGGACAGGGTGGTAAAATTATACAGCATGGGCAATGTGCGGAAACGGACACTCGATTTGTATCGTAGATAGACGAAAGAATTCCGGTCCAGTTCATAGGCAAATAAGCGTAAATCACGGAACGTCTGGCTGGTACGTCGGTTGAGTCGATAATAACCCAGGCTGCCGTTCTTCATTTTGGCTTCCACCCATCCCCCACGGACATAATGTTTCCAAGTTACCGCATCGGTGGAATCGGCGAATACGAGTTGGGAACAAAAGAGTGACAGAAGCAACGCGCATAAAGAAATATATTTCAAAATGGCGTTTCGTTTCTTAAAGTGATTTACGGCCATAAAGATTATGGTGATTACTGTTTAATCTTCTTTCCGCTATGCATCAAAATCATGGCCAGGACAGTGAAGAGAATGGTCAAAAGGAGCGCCATGAGGAAGCTGACCGTGGGAGAGGAATCGGAAAATCCAAGCGTTGTGTGGCGGATTCCGTTAATCATGTAGTAAATGGGATTCACAAAACTCAGGGTTTGAGCCCATTCCGGCAGCATCTTGACGGAATAAAAGATACCCCCAAGAAAACTTAAAGGGGTGAGGAAAAAATTCTGCATCATGGCCAGTTGATCCCAACTGTCCGCGATTTGTCCCAGCAGGAGGCCCATGCTGGAAAAAGCCCAGGACACGAGGAAAATGAAGATTAATGTCATTACCGGTTGTTGTATGGGCATATCGAGTAATATTACTCCCAACAACAGCACCAAAACGCCATTTACGAGTCCCCGGACGGTACCGCCGATAATGTAAGCCAGTGAAATTTCCACGCTGGATAGCGGAGCCGTAAGAATATCGGGTAATTGTTGCAGCAATTTCATCTGCAACATGGAAGAGGACGTGTTGGCCGAGGCATTGGTGAGGGTGTTCATCATGATTAAACCGGGAATGATGAATAGTGTGTATGGAACACCGCCGATTTCGGAGATGCGCTGTTGCAACGTAAAACCGAAAATCAATATGTACAGGGCCGAGGAAATCAAACTGGGCAGGATTGTTTGCCGGTAAACGGCAAAAAATCGTCCTACTTCGCGCTTGACGAGCGTCCACAACCCAATCCAATTAACAATGGGACTCATGCTTCGTTGATTCCCTTGCCGGTGAGACTCAGGAACACATCTTCCAGGGAGGATTTTGCGGTTTCAACGCTCAGTATGTGGCAGCCGTGACGTGCCAGTGTGCTGATAATTTCGGGCATCTCCCCTTCCGGATCGCGAACGGTAAAGTGAATGCGCCCGTCTTCATGGGTGTAGGTAAAATTACGCAGGAGATCCGGCAGGTCATCCCGCCAACCGGCCAGGTGGACGGTAATTCCCGCCCGTCCCAACCGACGGGTGAGTTCTTTTGGTGTTCCTTCCGTAATAACCTTGCCATCGTTGATGATGGCGACCCTGTCGCACAGCATTTCCGCTTCTTCAATGTAATGAGTGGTCAATAAAATGGTTTTCCCCTGTTGATGCATTTCCCGTAAGTAATGCCAGAGTTCGTGACGAAGCTCAACGTCCACACCGGCGGTCGGTTCATCCAGGATGAGGATTTTCGGGTCGTGGACCAGGGATTTGGCTAATTGGTAGCGCCGTTTCATTCCCCCGGATAATTGTCGTAAGCGACTTTTCCTTTTGTCGCTCAGTCCTAATCGGTGTAATAATTCTTCGACCCGGGGCCGGGCTTTACGCTTGGGAATTCCGTAGTATCCGGCCTGGAAATAAAGCAGTTTTTCAATCGGGAAAAACCAATCCACTGAGAGTTCCTGGCCGGCAATTCCCACCTGGGACCGGGTGAAGCGGTAATCTTTTACGGTATCGCGTCCGAAGATCTCGGTTATTCCCTGCTCGCGTAATACAAGACCGGTTAATATATTGATGGTTGTGGTTTTGCCGGCACCGTTTGGACCAAGCAAACCAAAGAACTGTCCCTCTTCAATGGTAATATCCACCCCTTTCAGAGCCTGAACAGTGTCGTAGGATTTTGTTAATCCTTGTATATGTATAGCCGGCACACTCATTCTCCGGTGATTTCAAACCCGATGTGAGTTTCAAAAGGACTGGGATAGTCGAACCCCTCCAGTCCCGGGAAATGTACGATTGAAACCAGGAAGGACCAGGGAATCAACAGAGAAGCGGTTACCGTTTGCGTCGAAGAAGTTTTTTTACCGGTGGAAGATTTTTTGGGTTTGCCCTTGAGAATTTTAAATTTCGGATGATCAATCCATACGCCATATTCATCGTATCCCAGGATCTTGGCGTAAAGAGTTTTTTTTGTGATTCCAAGTTCGGCTAATGGCTCATGGTTATCAAAAACCAGGAGCACGATATCACCCACAATATTTTCGATTGTCATCATAACGTCGATGCCCTGTTGTAAATTGGTGGAATTTACCGTTTTGTGAAATAATGTACGAAGATTATCTGTCTGGATTAAGGTAATGTCCCAGTGGCCGGATCGGTATTAACATCACCACTTGATGGGGGGACCACAGGATCAATGTTTGGATGGTTGATTGGAAGATCTGCTTTTCGGGACGGTAATCCCGGTATTTCCATCAAAGACGATCCCGCAGGATCTCCTGATCCTGCGAATAATCTCAACTCATCCCGCTGCAAGGTAGGGAGACCTTGCAGGATCGGAAATTCTTAAACCGACTTGATCGTTCATGGTCTCCCGACCATGAACCGAAGGATAATTGCAGGCAGAGTAGGACACAGCTTTGGAAGCCGGTCACCGGCAGGGGAACCACAGGATCAGTGTTTGGATGATTGATTGAAGATTTGCTTTTCGGGACGATTTCCCCGGCATTTCCACCAAAGATGATCCCGTGGGATAGGATATTTATTGACGTTGGTTTCCGGCTTCCGAACTTGTATCCTGTACTTCTAATGATAATGTGATATTAATCACTGCAAGATGGACGGGGGCAAATATATTTCCCATGTGGATGGGAAGCATAATAAATTTCCTGGGATTCATTGTCGGTTTACTTTCAAAGCCAAGGAGGGGGAGAAGTTAATGGAAACGGAGAAAAATTTGTTAATTTACAGGCAGTAAAGTTCTTTATAGATTTCGATTTATTCAGGATTTAGGGGAGTAATAAAATATGATGACCAGAATACCGGTGTTGTTGATGTTATGTGCGTCACTGGTAGCTCAGGGGGAGGATGAAAAAGCGCCGGTTCAACGGCTGTCAGGTTCCACTGAAAAACTACCGATTGCCGTATTGGCTTTGGAGGGTAAGGGGATTTCTCCCAATGAGGTTGAGATATTAACCGAACGATTGCGGTCGGCGCTGGTACGGAACGGCCGATATCAAGTAGTGGAGAGATCGCAGATGGAAGCGGTTTTGGAGGAGCAGGGATTTCAGCAGGCCGGTTGCACGACCAATGAATGCCTGGTACAGGCGGGGTTAATCCTGGGAGTGATGCAAATGGTTGGTGGTACCGTCGGGCGTCTGGGAAACAGTTACGCCATTGATATTCGCTTATTTGATGTGGAATCAACGCAGATTGTGAAAGCGGTGTCACGTAATTACCAGGGTGAAATAGATCAACTGTTGAACATTATGCCGGAGATTGCCGAACAGTTGGCCGGGGGCGGGAAGGATCTTTCGGAGCCCGCAGAAACACAACCGTCACAGGTCTTGCTGACCGGTGAGGATTTGCGGATGGGAATAAATGCCATAGGAGAGGCATTGACGGTTGCCGGACAAGCCGTTGGTAAATCCTTTGCTGTTGCCGGGGAAACAATGGATTCAACTGCGAAAACGATGAAACGCTTTTTCACACCGAGGCCCAAGAATCCGGATATCGAACGTGGCTGGCGGCAGGGAAAACTGGACGCCCATGATTATCAACGGAAATTTACATGGTTGGTCGCTCCTTTTATTCCGGCGATTATTACGGCGACGGCCGACATCAACCGGGAAGGGATTATAATCACCAGTTTGTTATCAGGATGGTTGGCAAAAAAAACATATGCCATGCTTGAGGGAGAACCGGTTTTGCCGTCGAAATTAGCGGAAAAGATCAGGGAAGAATCGGTGATCTACCAGGAAAATTATCGCCGTGCCTGGGTAAAAGAGGTGAAAACTCTCCGCTCAAAACGCGGTAACACGGGGTGTATCCTGGGGGTAACCGTCGGTCTATTAATCAGTTCACGCCTGGGTAACTTTTAATTAAGGCCGGCAACGGCCATGGTAATTGCCGGAATTCGTGGTTTACCGGTTTCCGTTCCCGAACCTTCCTTGAGGCCGTGGCGTAGGTTTAGGTAAAGCGATGAATTCCGGATTTTATTCTCATCTTCACGGATCACGCGGGATCTCCCGATCCCGCATTGAAAGGGGCTTTATCTTTCGTTAAAATCGGGTTTCCGCGATTGAACAGATAAATGAATGTCACCACACCCGGGATTGGAGAACCCGTAATACTGACTTCAATTTCAATATGCGATATGTTCGGTAGCGAAAGCGGCGAAGACAGAATCCGTGTTACAGGAGTACGTTTATTTTTAGCGTGAAGGAGGGAGAGGATTTTTCGAATCGCGCAACCTTCTTGTTGGTTATATCGTGCACACTACGCGCGACGAGATATCCGATCATTCCTCCGGCGAGGACATCGCTAATGTAATGATTCCCCACGAATATCTGACTATAGCCGGTCAAAACGGCGATCCCGGTAAGGAGGGGTTTTGTTTCGGGGTAATAAATGCCCATGATCAGGGTAAAGGCAGTGAAGGAAGCCACGTGCCCGGAGGGAAAGGAAGGGGTAATGCGGGTGTTCCAGAGACGGGGTTGGTATCGGCGTTTGGGGCGGTTACGCCGGACAATGTATTTTAATCCACCGACGGTCATAGCGGTTGTAACCAGTGAAAGGGCCAATGTCCGCCCCTCGGTTCGATAGCCTGCGCGGTAAAACCGGAATATTGATCCCGTTTCAATCAGGGGGGTGATTAAGGCCAGGCTTTCCAGAGCGAGATCGGGGAATAAGAAACGATTATGTCCCTGGAGCCGGAACGACAGGTCCCGGTCGAATTCCAGTAGCCGTTTGCCCCGGGACACGAACGTTTTATCGATACTCTGGGCGGAAATCAGGGATAAGGAAAGGAAGAGAAGAAGCGGAAGGAAAAACCGTTTACAATATGAGGAGTTTCGCACGACGGGTGGAAAGTAATTTGGGAATTACGGTCACGGAATAATTTACCAACATACAGGATGACATAAATAAGATTATTATGACCTGTTGAACTGGTAAAAAGAAATCCCCGGATTAAGCCGGGGATTTCTTTCATGAAAGAAAAACCGATTTATTATTTGGCATGGCAAGTCAAGCACAGGGCGCTGCCGCCGTTGGACTTAACTAACAGGGTAGCAACTCCGCTGCCGTTATGCACATCATGACACGAAGAGCATTCCACTTTTCCGGATACCAGCATATCGTCATTAATTGTCCCTCCCAATCCACTATTCGCTGAAGTCGGATCATACAGATCGCCATCGGTGGTGGCCAGGGAAGCATCGTAGGTGAAGGATACGGGGTGATCGTTTGAGAGATCCGTCCCTAATTTGTCATTACCACTGGTATAGGTACTGCCGTTTGTTTTGCCGCTGAAGTTGTCGATAGCCACGGTACCGTCGTGACAGCTCAGACAGAGTTTGGAAACACCGGAAGGTTGACCGACGCTTGCATCAAGCGTGGCAGAAGAATAAGCCGTGAAAGTGGCGGAAGTCACCTGGTGGTTCCATAAAGGCGCATCGGTTACAGTGTTGTCTGCTTTATGGGGGATATGGCAGGTTATGCAGATTTCACCCCGGGGGTTCCAGGTTTCGGAACTGAAATCGTGGGCGGAGCCACTAATGGTTTGAGACAGGACAAAACCGTTTATTAAGAAAAGGCCGATTATTGATGTAAGAAGTTTCTTGTGAATATTCATCGCTAACCTTCTTTCTATATTTTTAAAGTAATTTATCATTTCGTTTTCTTTACTACAATAATTATACCAAATACAGGTTGTTCCTGTATTATAGCCCTTTAACAGGGTAGTTAAGGTTAAGCCTACTTCCTACTTTTTTCATCCGAATCTTTTTCTGATAATGATTACGACCCATCAGAAAATTGTTTCCGGAATTTTTTTGCTTTTTTCTCGTACGAATCATTTGTTTATAATCATCATTTAGGTTTTCGGAGAGAATATTTATAAAGAATCCGGGTTATGCCGGGTTTGGAAATCGATGATGCCATTTTATTTCGGGTAGAAACAAGTCAATGTAAAATCATTCCCTGTGATGATGAAGTTGTAATGTTTCTACCGACTTGGCAATAGGATAAGATTTGATACAGATCACACAATTATCGGTTAAAATAATTGTTAATGTTCAGGCGAGGAATGTATAGGGAACGAAAATGTGCAATAATCCTCATTGTGTTGAGTAATATTGCACAGTTTCTGACGCAAGAATTGTCAGCTAAGCTATAATGGGTAAAGTAACAGGCAACTATTCTTATAGCCCGTTATTCGTGTTTACCCTGTGAAATACTCAGTAAGACTTTTTGGGAATAATCTACACATCATTTTATTTCACGGGGTAAATTCGTGGAAATCCGTGGCTGATGTTGAAAATCCCGGTCTTTCGGAGAATTAATGAGATTAAAAAGTTATGATTTGTCTGAAGGCGCCACACTACGCAAACTGGAAGGTTCATTTAGCAAACATGCCCTGGAATGTATTAAGGAAGGAATCCGTTTTTGAATAGGGAACAATGTGGTCATCATACATGACATGATACATATAAAAAGAATCCCCGGCGGATGAATAAGCCGGGGATTCTTAGCTTAATGAGATAATAAAATATTAGATTATTTATTGTGACAGGTAAGGCACAAATTACTTGCATTATTAGCTATGACCAGAATATGATCATTTCCCGCAGCGTCATGAACATCATGGCATGAGGAACATTCCAGTTTATTGCTCACCAGTAAATCAGCGTCAATTGTACCCCCAAGGCTAGTGGTTTTGGTGGTAGGATCAAATAATCCCCCGTCATTCGATGCAAGAGTAGCATCGTAAGTAAAGGAAACGGGGTGATCATTTCTCAAATCGGTTCCAATAAGTGTATCTCCGGTCGCAAATTCAGATCCGTTAGTAGCTCCGCCAAAGTTATCGATAGCAACAGTACCATCATGGCAACTCAGACACAATTTAGAGACTCCACTTGGTTGGCCGACTGTAGCAGTGAGAGACGAAGAGGTATATGGATTAAATGTTGCCGTTGTAACTTCATGATTCCATAGGGGAGCGTCAGAAATTGAGTTGTCAGCATCGTGTGGTGTATGGCATGTCGCACAAATCTCGCCCGTGCTATTCCAAGTTTGACCGCTGAAATCGTGAGCGGAACCACTAATTCCCTGTCCCAATGAAACCCCTATCATCAGAACGATGCTGGTGGTAAGTGCGAATAACTTTTTGTAAGTACTCATCTTTTTCCTTCTTTCTATATTAATGTTAATGTTAGACGTATTTTTCAAGTTTTTCATTTCGTTTAATCTTGAGCAACAACCATGCCAAATATTTGATTAATGGTACGAACATCTCTTCTTTCGCGAAAAAATGTACTGCTTAAAGGAAGTCTCAGGCAAGAATAAAATAATATCCTTGTCCGCCCGAAAGGAAAAGACGGGAGAAATATTCCGATTTATGTTACTGATCGTATGAAACCCGTTTGTCATTGTTCGAAAATATGTCCCGGATCACGGGTGTTTGTGTGCCGGCAATTAGAAAACGGTTACCGGGACCAAAGCTGTGGAATATGCCCCATATAATGTGGAATAATCCTCAATGTTTATAATAAGGAGTGTTTTTTCATTTTGTAGCGTATTTGGTCACGGGTAAGATCCAAAAGTTTCGCGGCCTGTGATTGATTTCCGTTCGTGGTGTCCAGCGCCCATTGGACCAGTAACTTCTCGACGTCGGCGAAGGTTTTTCCCTCGAAAAATGATGTCGGTGTTTCCTTTGATGATTGGCCCACGGTTTTTTCATCATCGCCGCTTTCCTCGAAATATTCCCGTATATACTGAGGGAAATGCCAGGCTTCGATAATGGTCGGGTTTTCCAGAAGGAAAATACGCTCGATGGTATTCTTTAATTCCCGGACATTGCCGGGCCAGTGATATTTATGTATGAGGTTGGACGCAAATTTGGATATACCCTGGACGTGATAGTTGAATTCAGTGTTAAACAGTTCAATAAAACGTTCGACCAGCAGGGGAATGTCCTCTTTCCTTTCCCGCAAGGGTGGCAATGTCAGGGAAATAACGTTCAGGCGGTAGAAGAGATCTTCTCGGAAGTTGCCGGAACGCATTTCTTCCCGCAGATCACGATTGGTGGAAGCGATGATACGGACATTTACGGATAATTCACGCGTCCCTCCCACGCGGTAAAAGGTTTGGGTATCGATAAAACGGAGCAGTTTGGCCTGGAAACCGATGGGGATTTCACCGATTTCGTCCAGGTACACCGTTCCCCCGTCCGCCAATTCAACCTGTCCGAATTTTCTTGTTTTGGCGTCGGTAAATGCCCCCTTTTCATATCCGAACAGTTCACTCTCCAGCAGGTTTTCGGTAAGCGATGCGCAATTAACAATAATGAAAGGTTTATCCTTACGGGGGCTGTGTTCGTGTATTACCCGCGCCAGGGTGTCTTTTCCGGTTCCGGTTTCGCCCAACAACAGGATTGTTCCGGATTCGGTTCCGGCGAGTTTCTGGGCGGTTTCCACAATCTCCTGCATCTTGGGAGACTTGCTTATGTAGGACCCGAGTTGAAAGATTTTTTCTTCCCGCTCTTTCAGGATGTTTATTTCCTGTGAGCGTTTTCGTTCATTCAGGGCGCGATGAATTAAGACGGTGATTTCGTCGAAATTCACCGGTTTGTTCAGGTACTCAAAAGCGCCTAACCTCAGCGCTTCAATCGCTATATCCTGGGTGCCATAAGCGGTCATGAAGAAAAAAATGGTGTGATCCTTTATGGGTTGCAGTCTCTGCAATATTTCGATACCGGAAATATCAGGCAGGCGATAATCGACGAATAAAAGATCGGGCGGGTCATTAAGCGCCCTTTCGATGCCTTCCTCCCCGAATTCAAATACCAGGGGATTAAATTTAAGTTTTTTTAGATGTTCACTTAAAGACCAGGCGACCAGTTTTTCATCTTCGATGATAATGGCTTGAAGAATCATGCCTGTACCCCTCCCTGTTTATTAATGCTGTTGATTAATTGGTAGTTCAATCGTGAATTGCGTCCAGTGACCCGGTTCGCTCAAGACACTGATGGTCCCCTTGTGCTGTTCGATAATCGATTGGGTAAGCGAGAGGCCCAACCCGGTCCCTTTGTGTTTCGTAGTGTAAAAGGGTTTGAAGATTTTGGACTGTTGTTCGTGGGATATTCCTTTGCCATTATCGAAGAAAGATATTCGCACCTGTCCGTTTTTTTCGTCGAATTCGGTGGAAATCTGGATAACCGCGTTATTTTTATTTTTACGTGAACAGGCCTGAAAGGCATTTAGAAGCAAATTGACAAACGCCTGTTTCAGCAATTCGCTGTCACCTTGTATCGTCGGGCAGGCGGGGCTATATGATTCGATCAATGAAATCTGTTTTGTGCTTAATTGATCGCGGTAGAGGCTCACGGCTTGCTGAAGAACTTTTTCAATTTCGAGCGCGGAAAATTTGGGTTTTCGCGGCCGGGCGAAGTTCATCAGGTCGTGTATGGTTTTAATGACACGATCAATTTGCGAGTGGATTTCCTTAAATACGGGTTTTTCTCTTAGATCCTTATTCTGATCCAGGATGATTTCAAGGGCGTTATGGATGCCGGAAATGGGATTCTTTATTTCATGTGCCACACTGGCCGCCAGCTCTCCGATACTTGCCAATTGTCCGGCCCGGTCGATTTGTTCACGGTGCGCCCGATCCAAATCCATGCGTGTCTGTTTTAGTTTTTCAGCCATGGCGTTTATATTTTGGGCGAGTTGATTCAATTCACCACGCGTGTCCACATGTATTCGCGTGTCAAGATTGCCCTCGCGAATGGCCTTGATTCCTTCCTTGATCTTGTTGAAAGGAGCCTGGAAAAAATAATTATGGCCGATCAATATGACGGCTGTAAATAACAGCATAAAAAAGATAAAACTGGCAAAATCATAGAAAATCAGCATGCGCTCAATTTTCTTTTCCACCTGGTTGCTGACCTGGAATTCAAAATAACCCAGATGTACCTTTTCATTGCTATGGCATTTGAAACAGCGCGGTGAGTTATGTATTCCGGATATGACCTTCAGGGCGGGGAGAGAGTCGACAGTGGTATAAATGAAGTTATCTTTGGAAGCGGAATGGAGGCTGTCGTTCACCGCCACGGGAATCCTGATCCGGGTGCCTTTTTGCACGGAATCCGTACTGAAAACGACATACCCGGAATCATTCAATACCCGGATGAAATTGATTTCTTCGCTCAACTCGAATTCATCCAGGAAAAGCTGGAAATGGTCCGGGAAATGATGACGCATGTTGTGTTCAATCTGGTATGACAATATTGAAGATAAGGGCCGGGTCAGTTCGGTTATGTAATGATGGAAATAATTCTGCCGTAGTTTGTTGACAAAGATCATAACCGAAGTTCCGATGATAAGCACTACAAACAGGGAAAGCAGTATGATTTTAGTCCGCCAGCGCATACGGTTAAAAAAGGTGCTCATGCGGTTTTTGTCTCCATATCTTTATCTTTCATTCCGGGATATTTATTTGACCGGATTTACGAAATATTTGGTTGAAACTTTTTCGATATTCGCTGATAGCGTCATCTTTTCGTCCCAGCTTTTCCAGTATACGTCCCCGCCAATAATGGACGCGGTACATCTCCGGGATTGTCCGTACCAGACTCAAATGATAAAGCGCGGAATCCGGCTGATCCCGGTAGAAAGCTGTTATTCCCAGGCCTAAGTGTCCGTAATCCGTCATATCCGAATCGTTGAGCAGAGTTTTAAACTGGTTTTCAGCGGCCTGGTAGTCTTTTTGTTGGATTTTTATTATGCCCAGAAGAAAATGACCGTTCGGCGACAATGAATCAAGGGCGGTTAACTGTCTCTCGGCCATTGCGAATTTTCTTTTACGATACAATCTGCGAGCCAGGCCCTCTTTGCGTTCCTGGAGTTTATCTTTCGGTCGATAGGTAATTTCTTTTTTAACCGGGAACAGCAGGGGATAATAGCGGTTTAAACCGGCCTTTAGTTTATAGAGGAGAGCCGGGGAATAGCCGGGAAAATAATCCTCGATTTTCCAATCTTTGGAAATAATAAATATTGTCGGCTGGACACGGATACCAAAGGCCTGGTAGAGATCGAAATTCGGATCCGCGATAACCGTCCAGGGGTGGGACAGGCTGTCCTGGTAACGATCGGAAGCACCGCTGATAATCTCCCATACCGGTATGCTGTCCTTCAAAGTGGTTTGAAACAAAACGGTAAATTCTTTTTCAAGACGGGTCGAAAAAAATTGATTTTTCCTGGTAAAAATACAGATCCCGACTTTCCAGGAATCATTGCTTGAAATAACCGGATTTATTTGGAGCAATCGTCGCAGGGTGTCCGGTAGTTGATCGTTAAGTTTGAACTTTCGTCCGGTTATGCGCATCGTATCCGGCGCTCCGGAAAGATCGCCGGTGAGACTTAGCACCAGGGAAGCGGAAAAAAAGCCGGTCATTACTATCCTAATAAACGGTCCTGGTTTGATAAAAAAAAACGGCCTGTGTTTCCTTGTGATCACCGTTTGTATTCTTTTAACTTGTGACAACCCGGGCTGCATTTGCCGCCGTTCTCGGTGGCCACATAATTAATGGGCAATTGCCAGCGGCCAAAGGGCACGGTATCCCGGATATGAAAGGCGTGATTGGAAGCGTGTGTCTGGTGACAAGCACGACAGGTTCGTCCCTTGGCACGGTTGACGTGGAGGTAATGCAGGTTTCTGGTCCCGTCACGAAAATTGGTTAATTTCGTAGTGTTTTTATCGAGCACATTGGTTTCCGGGTGGCACTGAAAGCAGAGTTGGTATTTATCGATATTGAAGGACGTGTAAAACTCGGGAGGATAAAAGTAGCGCAATAAGCGAATATTTACGGAACCGTGCGGGTTATGGCAACCGGAACAGTCCTTGTCACGGATCGGACCGTGCCAATCGGTGTTTTTTTCCAGGAATTTTTTCATACCGGGGATCGTAACCCGACCAAATTTCATGGGTTTGTCATGGCATCCAAGACATAGATCGAAGGTCTCCTGTTTCAGGTTGTATTGATAATTCGACCCATGAGGAAGATGACAGTTTAAACAAGTCCGGTCTTCCTTTAAAGCCTTATGCTGCGAGAGAACGTTTTCGGACATGTCCTCAATCGCGCCATGGCAGGAAAAGCACAACTCCGGGGCCACATCCGTCAATTGATAGGGATACTCGGATTCGTGGGGATCGTGGCAATTAACACACGATTCTTCCACCGGGTCGTGTATTTGATTGTAATTGCCTATTTCATCCTGCTTAATGGTGTGACAATCGTAGCATAAATCGTTGACTTCTTTAAACACCAATAATGAATTATTCATATTTCCGTGACCCTGATGACACACTTCACAGGCTCCGACGGCCACCGGCCCATGTACGTGGGGCAGGTCCCTGGTGCCGGTGTCATGACATTGCACACAGATCGCGCTGACCGTTTTTTCTTTTAACAGGTAAGGCGATTCGCTTTGATGGGGATTATGGCAGGAAAGACACATTCCTTCCGTCACCGGTTTGTGAAGTTCGGGATTTTCAAGATCGATGTCGTGGCAAGTCGTGCATACGTCGACAACGTCCGTTTCCGTCAGGCCAAAATCAGCACCCCGGGCTTTGGGGTGTTTCTTGTTTTTTTGTTCGTGACAGGCCTGGCAATCCTCCTCTTCCACGGGAACGTGCACCAATTGTTTTTGATTGATTTCTGTGTGACATTCCGTAGTAATACAGGTTTGGGCGGCTCCCGGAAGCGGATTAAAAAAGATTATTAACAGAATTAACCTGATTGAATTTTTCATCGGGGCTCCTAATACGTTTTCGGATTATGATTTTTCCCATGGCATTTCAAATAACACTTTCCCGAGTCTGATCCCAGATCAACGAATTCCAACCGACCCCCGCTGCTTGCCGACACATAATCGGTATTAAAATTGATTAAATGCGTATTGGTGACGGAGCCGTGGGGATCGTGGCAGGTGGTGCACGCGGCCTTTACTCTACCGCCCATCATGCCGGACGAAGCGACGTGACGGTTGTGGATATATCTGCTGACACGGCTATTGCCGTTAATAATTACATTGCGGTCATGACATCGATAACAGAGCGCATAAATACTTTCGGATTCGGTGTTATAGTCTTCGAAAACCTGGCGTTTTCTTAACAGGGGCGCATAATTCGATCCGTGAGGACCGACAATACCGCCGACAACATCGGCCTCGTCGTTGTTATGACAATCGGTGCAATAAATAATGGAGTTCACATCGAGAGGTGATATCAGGCTGGGCACATTGGAATTTTTCCCAATGGCGAAAACGGGATGATACGAGGGGTTGATCTCCGCGAATTCGATCCGGATATTATTCTGGGCGTCATAACGCGGAACGTAGGTTGGTATGGACGGTATGTTGTTTTCATGGCATTTAAGGCATATCTCGTATTCGTATTGGGCGGGGGAAACCGTAGCGCCGTCCTTATCGATTCCGGTTAAACCCTGCAGCGCACCCGGCACATCCGGAGGGCTGGCCGAAGCATTGGTTGTTTGATGAGGGTTGTGACAATCGCTGCATTCCACGTGGACGGACATGTTTTGCGGATCTTCCACGGGCGTGTGAATATTGTTGAAATTCATTACCGGATGAATAGATGTTTTCAGTAACAAATCCTGGATATTTTTACTGGCCACATTTCCGTTGTGGCACACCAGGCAATTATCCTCTTCGGCACTGGATTTCAGCAGCCAATACTGGCTGTACCCTCCGTGGGGGGTGTGACAATTATTGCAGGCATTTTCACTGACGGAATTCCATTCGGTATAAGGCCACGGGTCCGGGGGTGTGCTATTCCAGGTGGCGTCGGAAGTGTTATGGGTGCAGGAGGCCCAGTTGGTTTGATCGTGGCATCGCAAACAGATGCCGCCATTAACCGGATCGGTTACCAGGAATTTGCCATAAGTATTGTCGTGAGCATTGTGGCACGAGGAGCATTCCAGGTTCCTGGTAGTCAAAGGATGAGTCGTATGACAACCAGAGCAATTGTAGCCGGTGGGATGGGTATCAATATTCAGGGGATGGTCGTCCCCCAGGTTTTCGGAGAGATTGCTCCGATAGTCGGGCGGAATTTTATCTTTTCCGACCGGAAATGAAATAGGATCCGTACGATTCAGCACCGCACCCAAGGCCACGGTGCCGTCATGGCAGCTTAAACACAGGCGTGATGATGTCCCCGGTTGCTGTGTATTGGCATTCATGGACGGACTACCGTAAAGAGTGTAGGTTGTGGGACTGTCATTGCGGTTCCAGAGCGGAGCCTGGGCGTTGCCGGAATGACTGGCGTGACAAAAAATACATACCTCGGTTTCGGAAGTGGCTTTAAGGCCACCCGCACCGGACACCGACAGGTTATGTTTGGTAGACACAATCGATGTCTGGCCAAGGCCTGCGTTTGCGATAATAAATAAGACAATGATAATGTAAGTACGTTTGTTCATAACTTGCGAAAGATTTGGATTCTGCGGTTCATGGTATCGGATACGAAAATCAGATCGCCGTCGATGGCAATATCGGTGGGCATCATGAGTTGTCCCGGCCGATGGCCGGTTTTCCCGAAATGCAGGAGAAATTGCCCCTCGGAATTGAATATCTGAACATTATCGAAACTATTATCGATGACGTATACATTCCGGTCGTCGTCGATGGCAACCCCTTTGGGTCGGTTAAATTGTCCGGACATTACGCCCTGGGAACCAAAGGTCTGTGTCCAGTGTCCTCCCCGGGAATATTTTTGTACGCGGAAGTTCATCGTATCGGAAATATAAATCGAACCGTCGGGTGAGGTGGTAATGAACGTGGGGAAATTAAGCTCTCCGGATTCGGTTCCCCGCAGGCCGAACCGAAGGAGGATATCCCCGCCGCGGTTGATGCAAACAATATGGTGTTGCGGTGTGTCGGTAATGTACAATCTGGAATCACGGTAGCTGATACTGGTTGGTCGTCGGATGATTCCTTTTAAGGAGATGGAGTGACGAAAATCGCCTTCGAAGCTGAACACCTGGACCGTTTGCGTTACCGGGCAGAGGACGTATATTTCCCGTTCGCCGATGGCCACGTCAATAGGAGTCGGCATACCCGATTCATTTTTCGGTTTCAGGAAGTAATATTCCTTTTGCCGGCGATTAAACAGGTGGACACCGCCTGCTCCCGGATCGGCTACGGCCAGGTATCCTCGTTCAGCGTCAATGCCCATGGGCCGAACAATATCCCTCAGTTCTGATTGTTGAAACATTTCCCGAAGCCGTTTCCAGAAACCGGGTTTTTCGATAAAGGCGCGCGGACCGGTCAAAATATCTTCCAGGGCAATACGCGCTTCGGCAGGGGGACGCGGCCAAACCACCTGTGTCTGACCCCGGGTCGGAGCGGATAGCCCGCATAAGATCAATGCCAGTATTATGGATTTACAATGATACCGATATTGCATTTTTTATTGGTTTCTTTTTCGGTAAAAAAGGTGTTGGTCGCGAATTGGTAATTAATGTCCACAACGACGCTGCGGGTGCTGTACTTCAGGGCGACCTGAAATTTTCGTTCATCAAGGTCGTTTAAAAGACCCTTGATACGACGTTGCCCAAAGGAGACGCTCAAGCGCAATGACCGGGCAAGCCTCCGGAAATATTCAACATTGAAATTGTTATATTTTTGATTGTCATTCCGCAAGGGCAGAATTTGTTGCCCGATTTGTGTACGCATCAGGAGATATTGATTGACATACGAACCTATGATTCCATTGACGGAAAAGGAGGTTTTGGTATAAGGAGTGATTTTCGATGTCGATGTCTCATGGTTGAATTCGAATTTGAGCGGTGAATATTCAGCCTTTAGATACCACTTGCTCACTTTCCGCGGGTCCTGTCTGCTCCATGTTGTTTGAATCATTTCCGGATAGTAGGCGGTGAAACCTTTGAAACCGATTACCATTCCCCAAAAATCGAGAACCTTGTAAGATAAACCATAGGTTCTGAAAGTGTACCGTATTTCCTGGGAGGGACTGCCCTGAAAAAGGTAGAGAACGATTACATCGACGGAGTCGGGAATGGCGCTACCCGGGAGACGTTGTATTTCCGCGGAAGTCCCGTAAGGCAGTACCTGGTAATCCAGGTTCGGAACATAAGTGATTGTCCGGTCCAGACTTATGACTTCAATACTGCTGAGAATGACGTCGTTTTGAGGAATGAGTACAGGCAACAGTTGATCAAACATAACCACCCATTCCCCACGCTGTTGGAAACCCTGTTCGCTGTAAATATTTTCCCGGCGCGGTTGTATTTTATAGTTGGCATCCAATTGGCCTTTCGGCAGGCGTTTTGTGTATTTCCAACCTAAGTTCGGTCGCCATTCGATTTTATCGAACCCTTTCTCCAGGTAGCGATTGTACTGGATATTTAAGGTGCTTTCCAGGCTTAAATACAACTGGTGACCCAGTTCGGCGGCAACCTGGTGACTGTTAACGCCCCGTCCGTTGGTGTCGTAATAGCGGTAGGAATAGTTAAATTTTGACCACAGATTTTTCCGCGGATTAAAACCGGTTGTAGTGGTCCAGTTAACGGTGGTAATGGAATCACTTCCGGTAATATAGTTGGCGAAAACAGAGGATCTTACGCCCTTGATTTTATCGGACTCGGAAGGTACTGTTAGCGAGGTCTGGAGAGTCGTGTTTTTCTGGCGGATGTCGTAAAGCCCTTTTTCCGTGCGTTGCAGGTTTAAGTGGGATAACCGGAGATCGCCGAAGGTCTGATCGCGTTTCCCCCAGCCGCCGGTGTAATCGAAACGTTTTTCCGCAATGTATATGTATCGGGGACCATAGTATTCATCCCTGGTGTCGGATGAATAACCGAAATTGACGGGGAAATAGGGATTTTGCCACCGGGTCTGAACCTGCCAGTTGTGTGTATAATTGTAACTGTCTTCAAAAAAGTTGTTGTTTAATTGCCGAAAATTTTTCCGGTAGCTCATAATAATATTGTACGGTTTTTTTTGCAAAAATACTCCCCGGAACATCATATCCCGAAAGAATCCCTTGTCTTTGGAATAAGGGTTTTTCTCGCCGGACCAGGTAATCTGGCTCTGATTGAACCCCAGGCCCATATCAATGAAATAATTGAAGAGATTGGGGTGATAGATGCTGCCATTGCCATTGAATTTCAATTCCTCGAAAAAGGCTCTGCGAATTGATTCGCCGTTATACACGGATCCCTTGATCCGACGATCCTTCCACTGAAAATCACCGGTGAAATGCCCGCTGTAATCGCCAAGCTGAAATGTCAACAACCTGGCCCGGACCATTTGACCGGTCAAGTTATTAAGCTGTACAGTTATTATCATCAGAACCAAAAATCTTTTCATGGTGACCGGTTGGAAGTGAGCAGGTAAAACCGGCTGCCGTCCGAGAAATGGGGAGAATGACAAGAGGTGCAGGGAGGATTATCAGCGGATTGGTGCTCCGCCACGTTGACCCGGTCGATTGCCTCGTGACAAAAAGTACAGATTTTGTTTCCCTCGCGGATAAGCAACTTTGGATATTTGCTGGTATGCGGACTATGGCAGGTCGTACATTGGCCGACGGCCACCGGTCCGTGGACAAAAGCCGGGGGATTTTTGAACTGTTCATGGCAGGTATTGCAAATCAGATCGGCACGGTCTTTCAATTTTTGTCCGAAATCACTCCGGTGGCATTTTTCGCACTTTCGTTCCCGGTATGGTTGATGAGTGTAAATGGTGGGGGCGGAAGGGCGTTTTTTGGGAACCACGGCAAGGGTTGGCGTCTTTGTTGAATCCACTGCGGAAGTGTCGACTTTTTGAATGTTATCTTCCTTCGCGGAAGCTGGATTCGGTACCCCGTCAAAGAAAAAAGACAATACCTTGTAACGCCGGTTTTCATCCCAATCCCAGACGTATAAATAGGATTTCAACTGCTCCTGCCAAGGTTGATTGCGTAACGCAGTGTCTATGGTGGCGGTTTGTTGAACGCTAAGGGTGTCCTGCGGCGTTGTCTCAGCGGCAATTACCATAACATTAGGGTTACGGAAAAGATAACCGCACCCGATCAAGGAGAGTGCCATGAGAATCCAGAGTATCTCAGAATTTTTCATCCGGGTTTCCATTCTCAGGATGGATGAAACCATAGACGGTGATCTTGTCGGGTCCATACTGGTTGGTAACCAGGATAAGGAAATCAAGGATATATCCGGGCAACACGTAGGGCTCGAAATAGGAGAGGTTGTCATAGTCAATCGTTACCTGGGCCGGGAGATACATGTTACCCGGACGTTGGTAGGCCCCGCCGAAGAACATCAGTAAATTTCCTTCCTTATCGAAGATCTGAATATTTTCGAAGGCGGCATCGACAACGTATAATCGTTCATCACGATCGACGGAGATACCCTTTGGCCGGGCAAATTTCCCCAATGATTTACCTAATCCGCCGTAACTGCGGATGAGATTTCCCCGGGGATCAAATTTCTGTACGCGGAATTGCCCGAAATCGGTGATGTAAATATTACCGTACTGATCAACATCGACGGAGTAAGGAACAAAAATTCTGATGCTGTCGGGCAATTCGGAATTATTGGGTGGAAATTCGCCGATCATACGACGGCGTTTTACCGACCAGAGCTCAATATTGCGGTCGATGTAATCGGTAATTAATAGAGTATCGCCGTACACGGTCACATCCAGGGGTTTTAAGGACTTGCTGGAGAGGGCGTACAGGTACTTTAAATCCGGGGAAAAGACAACCACCTGTTCCCGCTCGGTATCGGCAACATAGACATTGCCGTTATCGTCAAAGGTCAAATTGATCGGTTTGCGAAGGGTCCCGCGACCAAAGGGCTGGAAAGCTTTCATCGTTTGCTGGTTCAGATCAATGACGATCAATCCAGGCAGCATGGTATCACAAATGTAGATCTTCCCGTCGCGGATGCCGATCCCGTAAGGTTTTATAATGGATGTCTCCAGTTCCAACAGTGAACTGCCGAACAGGAATTTATCAATGGCGTTAAACGCTTTAATGTCCGACGAGGTGCTGAAACTCTTCAGGAATTGGATTCGCGGTTCGTCCGGCGGAGTCGGGAAAACCATAATTTCGTCAGGGTTTATTTCGACTTTTTGACGTGTACCGGAACACCCCGCCAACATAAGGGACAACCCGATGACTGTTACAATGGATGTTTTTTTCATAAGCATTCCTTTCAGTGCAAACTGTGTGCCGTTATTGTGTTACTGCGTCAAATTGCTCAGCGGCATTTTTTATCGCTGGTTGGGAATAATACGGGAATATTTATTGCGAGTGACGATATGGTGAGCACAAGCAATGGATATTATTGTTGTTATGATCTTTTTAAATCGACGTTGTTGCTGTTCCGTCACGATGTATATTCAATTCCAAATGCGTTTTGCCCAGGCGAAAAAAAATTGAACACACGCAAACCGCTTTGTCTAACGCTTAATTTACAAAGATAACAGACAAGTTTGACAGAATAATTGCGGAATATTCCACAGTTTAGATTTTCACCAAATTTTTATTCCGGTAAGCTGTTTTGGGAAGGAAAAACAATTTCATCCTCTTTCCATTCACCAACGACCCGGATATTGGCAAAAAAGACCCCTCGCCATTTGTTGTTTTCATGTCCACATTACCGTAATTATACAATAATAACGGTTAAATGTACGCCGGTAATGATATTCCCTCCTGTTTAACAGACAAACCTGCTTGTTATTTTAAATCAATCAACGTTACATTTTTCACGGAAAACGTTTGCGATAAGTTTAAACAGGCGTTTGATTGAATGTTTCAGGCTTGTTTTATCTGTACATCGGATTGTGCAGATAATTTGTAATAAGGAGGTATGTTATGAATTGTGTGTTGGTGGACGTTGGAGGGTGTTTTCCGGAAACAGGCGCAGTGGCGCGGCCCGGAATGATTATGGTCTGTATGTCGGAAGTTTTTCCAGCTTCCTCGTTGTATAGCCAGCCGTAACCGGCAATCAATGAAATGATGTTGTCACTTAACACACCCCGGAAACCTTTTTTATCGGCCCTTGTTTTATTGGGTTTCCTCCTCCTCACCGCCTGCCCGGATAACTCCGAACCCCCGCAGCGCGACACCACCATTCGCCTGAGCATAATAAACACGGGTGTCACCACCGTGAGCCTGAACGTGAGCGTGGAGGATACGACCGATTCCTGGACTTTCAGTCTCTCACGTAATGATTCCATCGTACTTTCAGCGGAGGTCACCGGCGCGGACACGTTGGTGCGGGACGGGGGGCTTGCCCCGTCCACCACCTACCGCTACCGGGCGTACTGGCTGAAGAATGGTGAGGCTGCCGATTCCAGCGTGGAAGTCCTGGCCACCACGCAGGATACGACCAGCCATAATTTCGTCTGGACAATCGATACTCTTGGAAACTATGGCAGTTACCTGAACGATGTGGCCATCATTGACGAGAATAATGTCTGGGTGGTGGGGTATATCAAAACCGATAGCGCCACTTACAACGCCGCCCGGTGGGATGGGAGTGAGTGGAGGATGATTAAAGTAATGCCTCAAGGATACGTACAACCTTTGCGATGTATTTTCTATTTTAATGAGAATGATATCTGGTTTGGTCAAAGCACATTACCAATTCGATGGAATGGGAAAGAATATTATCTATATACACCGTCAAAGGATAATTATCCCGGTGGATCAATAATAAACAGTATTTGGGCATCATCACCCAATAATATTTATTTTGCCGGAAGTGGAGGGGGTATCGTCCACTACGACGGCAGCGGATTTGCGCGGATGGAGAGCGGGACGCCGTTTGATTTGCATGATATCTGGGGGGTGGATAATAAACATATTTGGGTGGTAGGCTTTTCAGCCTTTTCCACTC
>JALUTR010000369.1 GCA_027021785.1 Fidelibacterota bacterium
GGTAACCAGGTTAGTTTCCGGTTGTACCAAATAATCATCAAGATCGAAGTAAGCGAAAGACTCACCTTCATCGATGGTCTGATCGGAAATTTCAGCCATAACCGGAGCTATAGCAGGTATGACAGTGAACATAACCAGGGATGAGTCCGAATACTGGTTTCGCGTTTCCGTATCAAGTGCGATAAAATAAACAGCCTCTGTGCCGGACCAGGATAAATTCATCGTACCTATATGAGCTACATTACTGCTATCGATAGAGATCGATAGATTTGCGGCTTCCATCCGGAAAGGATTATCAGGGGTTCCAACAACATTATTACTGAAAAATTCAATTTTTTCTACAACAGAAATCACGTCTCCGAATCCTGAATCGTACACCCGAAAGTCAAGGGAATCCCCATTGGTGTCTCCATAGATTGTCATGAAATATATCCACCGGCCTAAAATAAACTGAGGTTCCGCTATTCCGCGACAGACATCATCCACAAAAGCTCCCAACACATTTGCTGATGTGTCCGACACCCCGTCCCGGATTGTAACCACAGTCGTTAAATTCATGGAGGACTCGTAATCCTGTATTTGAACAGACCACTCAGGAGGGCTTTTCCATTCACCAATAGGTGAAAAAGCATAGCTCCAGGCGATTTTATCACCGTCCAATTCTGTTAGAAACTTATCTAAATAGATGGGTTCAAACTGCGATCCTATTCCTACGGTTTGTCCCGGGATTTCAGCAAGTTGGGGCGGATGATCCAAAGGCAAAACGGTAAACAGGATTGTGTCGGAGCTGAAAAAAGCGTTAGGATTGTCATCAGTGACCGTAATAATGATTGATTCGCTCCCAAGCCAATCCGTGTTTGGAGGATACACGGCAGCAATATTATTTTCATCAATATCGACCATCAACTCCACATTCCCACTATAGCTCCAGACAACCGAATCTCCGTCAAATTCTGTCAAATAGTTATCCAGGTTAATGGTCTGGAAATCGCTGCCTTGTTCAATAGTCTGGTCCGGAATACCTGCCACGAGGGGCGTATAATCCGGTAGAATCGTAAAGTTTACCGACGCAGAATCAGTATAATTATGAAGCGTGCCGTAATCGGTGGCATTGAATTGAATGATTTCGCTCCCGGCCCATAAGGAATCCACTATTTCCGCCCTGGCAGTATTTTCGGTGACGGAAACCAGGAGGTGTCCGGCCTGGAGTTGAACGGCGTCTTGGGGAGTACCATAAGCTTCATTGGAAGTAAAACTAATATA
>JALUTR010000370.1 GCA_027021785.1 Fidelibacterota bacterium
TGGATTCATACGTGGCGGATAAACACAGCACTGGGGGGGTCGGCGATAAGATTTCCATTATTCTCGGTCCCCTCCTGGCGGCGGCCGGGCTGGCTATTCCCATGATCAGCGGTCGCAGTCTGGGTCATACCGGCGGCACCCTGGACAAACTGGAAACAATCCCCGGTTTCCAGGTGGATGTTTCGTTAGCCGAATTCAGACGGCTGGTCGAAACCGTCGGAATTGCCATGATCGGACAGACCGGCGAGATCTGTCCCGCCGATAAAAAAATGTATGCTCTCCGGGACGTCACCGGTACCGTCGAATCCATTCCCTTGATCTGCGGTTCGATCATGAGCAAAAAAATTGCCGAAGGAATTCGCGGCCTGGTGCTTGATGTGAAAGTCGGCAACGGCGCTTTCATGAAAAATTACCGGGATGCCCAACGTCTCGGGACTCTGCTGCAACGGGTCGGCCGGGCGTTTAACGTTACAACCGATGTAGTGTACACCAGTATGAATCAACCCCTGGGCAGAACGGCCGGATTGTGGTGTGAAGTCAATGAAGCGATCGAGACCCTTAAAGGTGACGGACCCGAAGATGTACTCACGGTAACTTTCGAACTGGGTGCCCGGTTATTGATGCAGGCCGGGAAAGGGAGCACCCGGGATGAAGTTATCGATCTGCAAAAAGAATTGATCCGGTCGGGGAGAGCTTATGAAACGTTCCTGAACATGGTGGCCGCCCAAAACGGCCGGCCGGATGAGGTGGAACACCACGATTCTCTCCATCGGCCCCGTTACAAAACAGCCGTAAAAGCCGACCGCACAGGCACCATTACCGGAATGGACACCTACCATATCGGGCTCGCAACGGTTGAACTGGGAAGCGGAAGGAAAAAAACTACTGATCGGTTGGACCCGACAGCAGGAATAGAGTTTCTGCATAAAATCGGGGATGAGGTACGAACCGGCGATGTTTTGTTTTATTGCTTCAACTCCGATCAACAGAAATTGC
The DNA here is from genome assembly GCA_027021785.1 of Fidelibacterota bacterium. Lineage (GTDB taxonomy): Bacteria > Fidelibacterota > Marinisomatia > Marinisomatales > JAADGP01 > JAADGP01. The sequence goes on from JALUTR010000370.1 coordinate 997, forward strand.
AGTCCGCATTGCATATATTGGAAGAGACGGTTACCATCGAAGATTCACCGGCAAACCATCGTCTCATCTTAAGCGAAGCGTAGGAGGAACCCATGTACCCTGATTTTAAGAAGCTGTCTTCGGCAGACCCGAAGGTCATCTCCGAAGGAATCAAGGAGATTGCCCAACAGGTGGAAAAAGGTGTGAACCCCGAGGATATCCCCTTCATGTTTGACGCTTTGACTTCATTGTTCTATATCGACACCTTTGACCGTCCCGACTTACGAAAAACCGTTACCGAAGCACAACGTACGGTAGCGAAAATGGGCCCGGCCGTGATCCCCCTGATCCTGGAAAAAATCCGGGATACCGATATAAAAGCCGAACTGGCGCTGGCTCAGACCTGCGGTCTGATGGGAGAGACGGCCATTGCTCCCCTGATAGCGGTATTTAACGGCCGTCGCGATCCGGTGAATACGGCATTCGCCTTGTATGCTTTCGGAAAGATCAAATCCCCCAAAATCAAAGCCGCCCTGCCAATCATCCTGAAGGCCGTGAAAAGTCCCCGTAAAGAAACCGAAGATACGGCAGTCCGCGCGCTGGGAAAAATATGCGAAAGTATACGTCCCGCCGACCTTGATGAAGAGACAAAAAGCGAGATATTCGAATCCCTGATTGCCAAGTGCGCCCACTCAAACGCCGTCATACGTTCCAAGGCCGTTCGTAGTCTGGGCAAGCTCATTCGTTATGGATTCGCTAATGACGTGCAACGGAATACAATTATCGCCCGCGTAAAAAGTATATTGGGATTGGATGAAGACCGGGAGTGGGATCCGGCCTATCTGGTCCGCCGGGAAGCGCAGGAAATCCTGGATACGCTCTAAAGTCCGCGATGGACCTTACAACGCCGTGTCGGTTCGGTCCCGCGGATGAACAACTCGGTTTCGACCGGACAGGCAGCGGTCGGCAATTCCTTTGAAACCGAACATATTTCCACTTCGATAATGCCTTCGGGGCGTTCAAAATTCTCGACCGGCAATTTCAGACTGTCATGGGCAATCCGCATAAACCGGGCCCATGACGGTAATGCTGCTTCGGAACCGGACTGCCCCTTTCCCAGGCTGATGGGATATTGGTCCACGCCGAACCAGACCCCGGCGGCAATCTGGGGCGTGTAGCCCACAAACCAGGCGTCGCTCCACCCCTGTGTCGTACCTGTCTTCCCGGCCGCCGGCCGATAGAACTTAAACATCCATCGCGCCCTACCGCCGGTGCCACGATCGATAACGGTTTGCAACAGGTTTGTCATCAGGTAAGCCGTTTCCGCGCTCAAGACCTCTTCCTGCCGGGGAAAATACTCTTTGATAACATTGCCGAAACGGTCCTCAATACGGGTAATAGCGTAGGGACGTGAATACACGCCCTTATTGGAAAAGGCGGCATAAGCGGCCACGATTTCCATGGGATACACTTCGGAAGTCCCTAAAGCGATTGCATCAACGGCCCGGATATCGGTGGAAATCCCTAATCGTTGAGCAAGGTGTTTCACCTCGATGGCGGGCACCAATTCCTGAACCATTCTCACCGATATCAAATTCAGAGAATGCCGCAGGCCTTCCCGAAGCGTGGTCAACCCGCCGGTACTGCCGTCGTAATTCCTGGGCATCCATTTCACCCATTCCCCGGCGGAGTTTTGAACATTCAGCACAACCGGTTGATTCATGAGTTGTTTGGTAACCGGGTAACCGTTATCGATTGCGGCGGTGTAGACAAAAGGTTTAAACACCGATCCGGGTTGCCGCGCCGCCTGCACGGCCCGGTTATACTGGTCGATATAATCGCTGCGACCGCCGATCATTGCCAGAATCTGACCGGTCCGGGGGTCCAGAGCCACAAACGCGCATTGTACCAACAGCTTGTCACGCAACTCTTCATACAAAGGCAATTTACCCTCCATCATCATTTTAACCGTATCTTCCGGGTAAATATTCAGATAGGCCAGACGGGAGAATTCTTCTTCGTTTTTGAACAATTGCTTGTTAAAGGCGGCTTGGTTTTTCCTGACGGATTCCATTACCGCTTTTTCCGCGATGGCCTGCAGACGGGAATCCAGAGTCGTGTAAATTTTCAGGCCATCCCGGTAAATATTCACCCCCAGCTTTTCGTCCTCTTTTTCCAATATCCGACGCACATACTCGGTAAAATACGGCGCTGAACCGTGGGGTGACTTATCCTTGACTTTTTCCAGCGGAAGGGCTCGCGCTTCGGCATAATCTTCCTGCGTTATATATCCCTGGTCACGCATGAGTCGTAATACGGTATTCCGGCGCACCAGGGCCTTGTCTGGGTGGTTGAGAGGGGAATACGACGCCGGCGAGGGTAATAATCCCACCAATAATGCCGCTTCATCGAGGGTCAATTCCTTGGCATCCTTATCGAAATACTGTTTGGCCGCCGCCTGCACTCCGTATGTGCCGTGACCGAAATACACCGTATTCAGGTACATTTCCAGAATTTCATCCTTGGTATAGGTGCGTTCAATCTGGATGGCAGTGATCACTTCTTTTATTTTGCGTAGAATACTCTCCTCGAACCCAATGGACTTGTACAGATTGCGGGCCAATTGCTGCGACAGGGTGCTGAATCCCTCGCGGTAGCTTAGAGACAATAAATTAACAGCCACCGCCCGCAGAACACTCCGCAGAGAGATTCCCCAGTGTTCCCGGAAACGCCGATCCTCCGAAGCGACTGTTGCGTCCTGCATTCGCTTCGGAATCTGATCCAGATTAACAAAAACACGTTTTTGAAGAAACAACTCATTCAACACCTTGCCGTCACGGGAATAAATCCGGGTAACCAGATCGGGATCGTAATTTTCCAACTGCTCGATGGAAGGAAGGTCTCTTGCCAATACAAGGATGTAAATCAACATTCCGATCGTGCCGGCAATAACGAATATCAAGGAACGATAAATAATCGTTCCCCAAGTGGTTTCTTTCGTTCTTTTGCTCATACCTGACTTCCGGCTGTTGATTTCCTACAGACAAAAAACCGAGTAGGGTTCATCATGTTGAATGAACCCGGTACCCGGTAAAAATGTTCCTTGATATCCCGAACCGCGCGTGCTATTCGATTCCGATTAAACGGGAGGCAATTTTGGTGGACTGTTCCCTGATGTTTTTGTGGAGCGAATTTCCATGGGCATCCATCGTAACAATCGCGGGAAAATCCTTAACCTCGATGACCCACATCGCTTCCGGGACACCGAATTCCTCAAGTTTTATAACGTCATGTACTTTTACTACGGCCTGCGCCAAAAGCGCCGCCGCGCCGCCCACGGCATGTAAATAAACAGCCCCATATTTTTTCAACGCGGCCAGCGTTTTGGGACCCATTCCTCCTTTGCCGATGACACCGCGCACCTGATATTCGCCGATGATGTCCCCCTGATACGGTTCCTCACGAATTGACGTCGTCGGACCGGCCGCCACAAAACTCCATGTTCCTCCGCTCTTACGAACAATCGGGCCGCAGTGGTAAATCATGGTATTCTTCAACAATTCCCGGACTTCATCGGGTTTTTCCTCGATCATCCAGGAATGAGCCGCGTCCCGGCCGGTAACCATGATCCCGTTTAAAAGCACCTCATCTCCCACCTGTAATCGACGGATTTGAGTTTCCCCAACCGGTAACTGCAGCTTAATCATAAGACACCTCATTTTCTTTGAAGACCATTGATCGGCGCCGGTCCGCCCAACACATATAAGCAATGGAAACGAAGAAAGACGCTGGCAGGCGATGGGCCGTTCCTATTTTCACACCCAGCACCGTGGTATTGCCGCCGAATCCCATGGGACCAATCCCCAACTTGTTCAAATCGTGAAAGAGGTGTTTTTCCAGCGTCGCCAGTTCCGGATCCGGGTTTGTATCCGTCAATTTTCGAAATAGTTGTTTTTTTGCGATTATCATTCCGGAAGCCCGGTCGCCACCAATCCCGATGCCCGCCACTCCCGGGGCACAACCCAATCCCTGGGCGGTGTTGATGGCATCGATAATGCAACGATAGACCCCATCCAGGTTGCGGCCGGCTTTCAGACGACTATCGGGGAGTTTGTATTGATCGGAAACATTTTCGCACCCCCCGCCCTTTAGCGCAAGTTGCACACGGATTGCCGGCTCATCCCACTCGTCGAAATGAAGAAAAGGCGCCATTGTCCCGGTATTGTCGCCGGTATTTTTCCCGGTTACGGGATCAACGGCATTGGGACGTAAATATGTCTTTTTGGTTGCTTCACGGGTTGCATCGACAATGGCCGATTCCACTTTCCGCAATGACACCCCCTCCGGAATAGTAATAAGATAAATGTTAGTCCCGGTATCCTGACAGATGGGAGTGCTGTTTTCCCGGGCGGTGTACGCGTTTTTGAGCATAAACCCCAGAACGGATTTGGCAGGACTTCCGTCTTTTTCTCCCTCCCGCGCCGTTTCCATGGCGGCGAGTACATCCTCCGGCAGGTTGGTTGAAGTTCTCCGGATTAATTCGACAACCGCGTCACGGAATTTTTCAACATCCAAAGTGAAGCCCATACGACCTCCCTTCATTTATGAAGGTTATTCAACCACCCAGGTATCCCCGCTGCTCAAAAGGTCCTCTAAATTTCCTTTTCCCTGGAGTTCTATAGCCTTCCGGATTTGCTCCAAAGCCATATCCTCATAAACAGGAGCATCCACGGCATAAAATACACCGATGGGGTCCGGGAATTCAGGCCGGTAGGTAAAATGGCTTAATATTGACGCGATAATCCAATCCGTTTCATCATGCACCAGGACATCGTCGATACTCCAGTTCGATGATTCGTCGAGAGAGATAACATGGGGGACATTACCATCCAGTCGGATACCTTTCTGTTTGTTTTTCCCAAACAACATCGGTTTTCCGTGTTCCAGCCACAGCACGGTATCGTACTTGGTTTCCTTGGAAGTCATGGGACCATAGGCGCCGTCATTAAAAATGACGCAATTCTGGTAAATTTCCAGGAAAGAAGTCCCGTGATGTTCGTAAGAACGTTTTATCATTGCCTGCATGTGTTTGGTTTCCCGATCGATGGTACGGG
>JALUTR010000371.1 GCA_027021785.1 Fidelibacterota bacterium
ATTGCCGAAGCGATGGAAAAAGTGGGCAAAGACGGTGTCATCACGGTTGAAGAGAGCAAAACCGCTGAAACCTACCTGGAATTCGTCGAAGGTATGCAATTTGACCGGGGTTACTTATCCCCCTATTTCGTGACCAATTCCGAGAATATGGAAGCGGAATTGGAAGACCCGTATATCCTGATCCACGATAAAAAGATCAGCAACATGAAGGATCTGCTGCCGTTACTGGAGAAAGTGGTCCAGACCGGAAAGTCAATCCTGATCATTGCCGAAGACGTGGAAGGGGAAGCGTTGGCGACCCTGGTTGTCAATAAACTCAGAGGTACCTTTAAAGTCCTGGCCGTAAAAGCCCCGGGATTCGGCGATCGGCGTAAAGCCATGTTGCAGGATATCGCCGTCCTTACCGGCGGTACCGTCATTTCGGAAGAACAGGGCTTCAAATTAGAGAGCGCGACTCTGGACTATCTTGGAACCTGTAAACGGGTGGTCAGTGATAAGGATAACACGACTATTGTTGGCGGTAATGGTGATACCGATCTGATTAAAGCCCGGATCAATGAGATCAAGGTTCAGATCGAAAAGACCACTTCCGATTACGATCGGGAAAAACTGCAGGAGCGGTTGGCAAAACTGTCCGGTGGTGTGGCCGTGCTTTACGCCGGCGCCCCGACGGAAGTGGAAATGAAGGAAAAGAAAGCCCGGGTGGAAGATGCCCTGCACGCTACCCGCGCCGCTGTTGAAGAGGGTATTATTCCCGGAGGAGGCGTGGCATTACTTCGCGCAATAGACGCCCTGGACGATGTGAAAGTTTCCGAAAACCAATCGGTTGGTGTTAGCATTATGCGCCGGGCGCTGGAAGAACCCATTCGCCAGATCGTAGCCAATGCCGGCGCCGAACCTTCCATCGTGGTCCAGAAAGTCCGCGAAGGGAAAGGCGATTACGGTTTCGATGCCCGGAATGAACGGTACGCAAACCTCTATAAAGCAGGTGTGATCGATCCGGCCAAAGTGGCTCGCGTAGCGGTCGAAAATGCGGCTTCCGTTGCGGGACTGTTGTTGACCACCGAAGCGGCTGTAACCGAGATCCCCGAAAAAGAACCGCCTGCACCGCCAATGCCCGGTGGTGACATGGGTGGTATGTATTAATCTCTGTTTACCGGTTTATGATGAAAGCCCTCTCACTAAAATACGGTGGGAGGGCTTTTTAATTGGGAATGATGATCTCGTAAAAACGTATCCCGGTTTAGCCAAAAG
>JALUTR010000372.1 GCA_027021785.1 Fidelibacterota bacterium
AGGGAAATGTTCGCACTTATCTTCGGAAGAGACAGCGACAACCGGAAATTGTAAAAAAGTTCTTTCATGCTAATTCCGTACAATATGCCATGCAAGGTTAATGTCACCTATTTCATGCGCGGAGTAAGCAGCTTAACTCAGACGATACATAAACTGTGTTTCGACTTAATATATATTTACTACCATTAATATGCTGAAATGGAGAGTCTATGAATAAAAAAGATTGTGAAAAAAAATCGTATTACTCGCCGATGCTATATAGCTACTGGAGAGCAATTCAACAGGATGCATCTAGGGTGCAAGCCATCCCCAATGTACATGGAAGAAACTTAACCGGAATTATTCAGAAGGCTTTTCAGAGAATTACTGCTTCTGTAGACGACGAACCATTCATGGAAGATGTATACTGCTATCCCGAGGAGGCCTGCTTTTATGCATCAGAGCGAATGAAGCAAATCTATGAATCAGTTGATAATGACTTACATCCTGGTGAAAAAACATACAGAATACTTCAAAAGGAGTACATAAAAAAAATCACAGATGAAATAATTCTTCATGCCAAACTAACTAAGCCGGGCTCAGGTTCTAATGGCATAGATAAAATCATTCTTTGGGCTGGGGAAAAAGGCATTGGTAAAACAACTTTTATTAATCATATTTTTTTGAAAAATCGAAGGGCTTTGTTTGAGAAGCAAATCATTTGGATCCGATACAGCGTTTTTTTCCGTAGAAGACCTAAAAACATTAAAGAAGTTAAGGAAGGTTTTTATAAAACTATTATAAATATAATTAGCAGATACTATAAGAATACAATCAACCTAGAGGACATGGCTGTAAAGTCAGATATATGGAAGAGAAAGATCAATGATTTAGGACTGCACGATCCTGATGAAATAAACAAGAAGATATTTGAGTGGAAGAACGACCTTAAGCTATACGCAGAAAATATTATGCGATATATGTATAAAAGGGATTGGTCCTTTACATTAATACTTGATAACATTGATCAGTATGATGATCACGGCATTACAAAAGACATCGTGACTTTCGCCGCAGACTTATGTAGGTGCCCCGTCAGAAGTGTTGTAATTGTAGTCGCTCGTACGGAAACTATTAATGATCATATTTCCTTCTTTAAAGACCAGCATCATAATATCGAAAGAAAAGATTATATCCCTAGCCCTAATTTCGGTGAACTATTTTCAAAAAGGTTGTCTTTTATTAAGACCCGATTAAAGGACTTCACTACAGTTAGAAGTCGGTCTTCTAGGTACCGACAATATAAGTTGAATGAGGGAGATACTGCTATTCAGTTAATTAAATTTTGTTTAACACCAGCTCCTAACAATCCCGAAGAATTTTTAATAGCCGAACTAGCAAACCATAATATACGGCTAATGTTTGAGATGGTTAATTCTATACTTACAACACATGTAACTGATGTAACGGAAACTCCTATTGAGGCTCTAATAGAAGGTCAAAAATTAGGGCAAGAAGTGCATGTTGATGAAACATTACGGAACCACCTTCTTGTGTGGGCATTAATGCTAAAAGATAACTATCTCCATTATAGAAGCACAGAATCTTGGCTTGCTAATCTTTACAATGTAGAACATGAGGCAGATTCATATTTTTTAAAAAGGTTAATACTTGATTTTTTATTATATATGAAAGAAAACGATATGCAATATGTTGAGGAACGTCAACTAAAGCGTGTCTTTTGTGTTGAAATGTCATTTCTGGAAGATGAAATTGATCGGGTTCTGGTTGAATTAACCGATAGGATTAATACCGTTCCATTTGTATCATTTGTATATGCAAATAGTAATTCCAGTAACAAACTGCTCTGCTTATCACCAAAGGGTGAAGTATATACAACCTTCTTAGCAGAGCTATTTACTTATATTGAACTTGTTTTAGAAGATACTTTATTACCTATTAAACTATCTGAAAAGCAGGGGCTTGATATTTCTCTTCTTTCATTTGAACCCTTAGAGGAAACATCAAGAAATAAAAGGCGTGAAGAAACTATTCAGTTCTTTTTGCAAAAGCGAAAACATGTTAGTGAATTTATAGATTTCCTGGAATGTAAAGAAAGGAAAGAAAGAATTAGTCATAATAATTTTTTTAGTGTATCAACCGGATTTAGGAAACAATACTTTCCATCAATGAGAAGAAATATAAATATTCAGGCTAATAAAATTACTAATGCATTAAGGATTTAATATGTTTGAGTTCATTAAACAAATATCCGACGTTAATAATTGGAAGCTTATAGAAAGTATCCATATGATTTATACTGGAGCTTTGTCATTTGCAGTATTTCTGTTGCGGAAAAAAATGCTTTTATTTCAATCGTTACAGAATACTCCCGATCTAGATTGTTATTTCACCATAGATAATTCGACCAATCAAATTCAACTTACTATCAATAACAACGGAAGTTACAAAATTAGCAATTTAAAGATTGCGAATTTAAGTTTTTATCAATTTCGCAAGAAAATACTCAAAAAAAATTATTGTCTATCTTCCGACCCTATAAATGCAAATGCACAAAAAGTCTTCATTGTACCGCGTAACGTCATAAGGGGAACTCTTGCGATGCGTCCTTTACAAAAATATTATTATCCTTTTCGGTTGTTTTACTCATCGCATGTAAAAAAACGAAACCGATTATTCATAAATCCATAGTTATTAATGAAAGCAACGATAAAACTGCGTTAAATTATCAATAAATTGTATAACAACAGCGTGGACTCGAACAGGCTATAGCAGAGACCTTTTTCAAGTTAAACAGAAATTAACGTCTCTGTTGTACAAACATCTTTATTCAGTTTCGCCTGTCGGTCACGCAGGCGTTAGAACTCAAAAAAAGACATAGAGGCATAAAGACGAAAACGGCATAAAGGCATAAAAGGCAATAACGGCTGTAAAACGTCAAGTATAATTCCCGAGCAACGACAATTAGAATTCCCTAAATGTCGTTAGTGAATAATCATCTTGCCTCCTTCAACTTTCTATTTTTCGCGGTAATTATTCGATAACTTGGATAGTAATAGTTTAGTGCTTTAGAAGGCTGTTTTTACGATACTGACAAAGAAACCGAAACAGATATTGACATATCTGTATTTTTTTATTATTATAATAAGAGTACTAATACTCTTATTAGGGCTAAAGGGGGTCAGCCCTTGAATTTGTCCATTCAATCTTGAAATAAAACTTCGCAATTCTCTAATCTATCAAATCATCGTTAGTTATAATTGGCTCCTCAGAAAAATTTGTGGGTATTTTCCGGTTCCGGTAGTCCACCAAGTGAGATCTTTCGGGACGTTGTTGCACACTATGCAAAACTATTGGCAGGCAAGAAGGTAAAGTTGTAGTATTCGACCATGCTACTACAGCCAAGATTAGACATGCCTGGGAAAATGGCCCCCCATTGTTTGTTTGATTTTATTTAGCTTTTCTGATGCAATTGGTTTATTTGCAATATTACATCATTTATGTTCTCGTCAGACATCCTGGTCGATTATAACTGAGAAAAAACTTGACACACCTTACTATATGTACAATAATAGGTACATGTACATGTTTAGGGGGGGTAATGAAATGAGAGCACTTACTTATACGGCTGTACGGGGAAACTTGGCGAAGACAATGAAGGAAGTCTGCGATGACCATGATCCTGTAATTATTACTCGAAAAAAAAATGATGCTGTTGTTCTGATATCATTGGAAGACTATGAAGCATTAAATGAGACAGCATATCTACTGCACAGTCCCAAAAATACAAAGCGACTTCTGGAATCAATCGAAGAACTTGAAAAAGGCAAGGGAAAAGAACGGAATTTAGTTGAATGAAACTTGTTTTTTCTAAAAATGCATGGGAAGATTATCTGTACTGGCAACGCACTGACAAGAAAATCCTGAAAAGAATAAATGAATTAATCAAAGACATTCAAAAGAATAAATATGAGGGCATTGGAAAGCCGGAACCGCTAAGGCATAGCTTATCAGGAGGATATTGGTCACGTCGGATAACAAATGAACACCGGATAGTTTATAAGATCGATCATGATCAGGTATTACTCGCGCAATTAAGATATCACTATTAAGTTATAACACTTATAAGGCCTCCGGTTGTCAAGGGTAAAGACTCACCTGTCACGGATTTTCTTTCAGAAAATCCGTCAGGCAAAGCGATACTAAATAACGAACGATGGTGCCTACCCTTGACATATTGTTTACCATAAAAATCAAATGTCGGAAAACCTTACACTGTTTTCGGCTGCACCCCTTAAAAACGGTCAGAAAATGCCCACTTTTTAAGCATAATTTTTGGGTATTTACTGCAAGATACTGACAATAAAAAGAAAATTACACAAAAGCAGCACTGTCGGAAAAATTTACACTTTTCCTGTTCCTTATTTGTCTATTTCGAAAAAGCATATAAAAATCAAAAAGTTAAGTTAATAGCATAAAACTTGCTGGGCAATATAGGGAGCAATCGAAGACAGTCTTATCAGAAAAACCACTATTCTTTATTTGGCATTGTTAAGTATGTAGATGTTATTAAAGTTTTTGTCTTTTATTTTCAAGACGTTAGGGTGTTATTATCTATGCAAAATTAACAATACCCTTTATTTAAGGAGGAGTTTAGATGAGAAAAAACTGGTTCAATTTTTTTGTGGGTGTGTGCATTATTCTTTTTGCTGCTTTGTGGATTGCCGGCGGCGTTGCAGAGGCACGTTCCAAGGGGAAAATGCGAGGGAAACATCACATGGCAAACCATAACAAACCTAGTGGTGTGTCGCAATGGATAAAACAGTTCGGCACAGCAGACGATGAGTCAGCCGTTGACATTGCCGTGGACCCTGCCGGCAACAGCTACGTAACGGGATACACATCTGGTGCTTTTGCCGGAACCAATATCGGATATATATATGTAGCAAAGTACGACACATCCGGCAACCAGATATGGATAACACAGTTCGGAGCGGATGGAGCCTTTGACATTGCCGTGGATTCTGACGGTAACAGCTATGTAACAGGATTCACATCTGGTGGTCTCGCCGGAAAGAGAGACGACATATTCATAGCTAAGTACGACACATCCGGCAATCAGATATGGATAACACAGTTCGGCTCGGCAGACGATGATTACGGCTATGGCATTGCTGTGGATTCTGACGGTAACAGCTATGTAACTGGATATACATCTGGTGGTCTCGCCGGAACCAACATTGGACATAGGGACATTTTCATAGCTAAGTACAACACATCCGGCAATCAGATATGGATAAAACAGTTCGGATCGGCAAACGCTGATTACGGCTATGGCATAGCCGTGGATTCTGCAGGCAATAGCTATGTAACTGGATACACAATTGGTGATCTCTCAGGAACCGGTAACGCTAGACGTAGCGACGCATTCATAGCAAAGTACGACACATTCGGTAATCAGATATGGGTAGCGCAGTTCGGATCGGCAGCCGAGGATGAAGGCTATGGCATTGCCGTGGATTCTGCAGGTAACAGCTATGTAACTGGATACACAAAGTTTGATCTCGCTGGAACCAACAGCAGGATTGGATATAAAGACATATTCATAGCAAAATATGACACATTCGGCAATCAGATATGGATAAAACAGTTCGGCTCAGCAAACGATGATGTTGGCTCTGACATTGCCGTGGATTCTGCAGGCAACAGCTATGTAACTGGATACACACGTGGTGATCTCTCAGAAACCAACATTGGATATAAGGATTGGGACATATTCATAGCAAAGTATGACGTAGACGGCACTCTCTGGATAAGACAGTTCGGCTCGGCAGAGGATGATTTAGCCAATGGCATTGCCGTGGATTCTGCAGGCAACAACTATATAACGGGATATACAGATGGTGATCTCGTCGGAACCAACATTGGAGGTAGGGACATATTCATAGCGAAAAACTACGAATCTTCGCCACAATCGTCAGGCGTGACCTACAGCCTCGGCGGGACGGTAAGCGACCTTACGGAAACTATCGAACTTGAGTTCAATGCCAAATATCAATATCCGGACGGATCAAGAGTACTCGTCAATGGACTTACTGTCCTTGAAGAAAATGGCCCGTTTGTATTAGGTGAGTTCGAAGATGGTTTCATCTATGATGGCCTAGAAATAGTAACCCATCTCGCACCCTGCAGCGTTACAAATAGCAGTGGAACAATCAACGGCGCAGACGTTACAGACATATTAGTTGAATGCTTTGACGTTCCCTTCTTCACCGATATCGCAGCCGGATCTTCTCATACCGTTACGCTGAAATTCGACGGCACGGTCTGGACATGGGGAAGTAATGGCCGCGGCGAGCTGGGAAACGGAACGACTGCAAGGAGCGCAATGCCTGTTCAGGTAATCGGACTTACAGACGTTACAGCCATCGCAGCCGGAGCTGTTCATACCGTTGCGCTGAAGAGCGACGGAACCGTTTGGGCATGGGGGTCTAACAGCGCCAATCAATTGGGAACAATAACGGAGGATATTTGTAGGATTGCAGTCACTGATGAGCCTTGCTCCTATACACCTGTACAGGTAACCGAACTTACAGATGTTACAGCCATCGCAGCCGGAGCTCATCATACCGTTGCGCTGAAGAGCGACGGGACCGTTTGGGCATGGGGACCTAACGACTTCGGCCAATTGGGAGCAGAAACAACTGAAACGTGCACCAGTCCCTGGGGATATTCTTATCCTTGCAGCTCCACGCCTGTTCAGGTAAACGAGCTTACAGACGTTACAGCCATTGCAGTCGGATCTAGTTATACCGTTGCGCTGAAATTCGACGGCACGGTCTGGGCATGGGGAAGTAATTCCTCCGGCCAGTTGGGAGCAGAAACAACTGAAACGTGCACCTTTTCCTGGGGATCCTCTTCTTGCAGCTCTACGCCTATTCAGGTAAACGGGCTTGCAGACGTTACAGCCATTACAGCCAGAAATAGTCATTCCATTGCGCTGAAAACTGACAGTACTGTTTGGGAATGGCCATGGGAAAGTAGTTTCTCCGGGCCTGTACAAGTAAGCGAACTTACGGACGTAATCGGTATCGCGGCTGGAGGCCAGCATAGCATCGCGCTAAAGAGCGACGGGACTGTTTGGACATGGGGAGATAACAGCGACGGCCAGCTTGGAGATGGAACGCGGATTTCTAGTTCTGTTCCGGTGCAGGTATCCGACCTCGTAGACATCACCGCTATTGCAGGTGGACATTGGTTTTCCATCGCGCTGAAAAGCGATGACACTATATGGGGATGGGGAGATAATTACTCCGGCCAATTTGGAAACGGAACAACAGGAAACGCCAGTGACACACCAATTCAGACGCTCTGGTTGCCCTAATGCTTACCACCTTTGCGCTCTCTGCGGTTTTATCTTTCACCGCAGAGGGCGCGGAAGTAGGGTGACAACTTTGGATAAAGCAAAACTTGATATTCTCGTAAAAAGTCAAAGAAGTCAAAATACTCTTCGGGTTCTCGTCCTCGGCTGACTTCTGCCATGTTAACTCGCACATTCGCAGGCTCTGTCCAACCACTTCCATTAGAAAGCTTAGGCTGACAGATCTCCCCGAGTAAGAACATGATCCTTCCCTGCACAACTGCCGCATTTACCATCCCCCATGTTCTCCAGTCGGCTTTCGTGATGTTGTACTCACTTTAGCCAGGGGATCGGCCTTATATGCGGTTTCTGTCCGTCAGCTCGCAGGTTTGCACTCAGGCTGCCTTCGGATGTTCGGCCACCCTTCCACCCTTGCCTTCGGATAGTACTTTTTAAAATTGACAACTTTGTCTCCTTCCTGGAAAATGTACAAGAGACTTACATCCCATAAGATCATGCCCATGCCGGGCACATACAAGGCAAAATCAGCCGACCGCAAAAAGCGCGCGGCTGATTTTAACGTTATATGTAATAGCAACAACACCGATCCTGCTAACTGAGGTCTAATATTTTTGGACAATTGTGTCTGTCATTTTACAGAGATCAGTCGTGGAGCGAAACCGTTGAGTATTGCTGTTGACTCTTCTTGCGAAAAAGGCCAAAACGGCATAATCAACAATTGATTTGCAACTATTAACCATAAAAATTTTGATAATATAGCGAATTTAATTGAGAGATTTTCGGTAAATTAAGTGTCTCTAATAGCAGCAAAAATAATTGTATTCAACTAGATTTGCCTCTAGATTATCAATCAATTATTCCAAGCATCAAATCCGGTATTCGGGGAGGGCCAGGATGCCAAACACAGACAATGCAAACGACCAAATATTTTTAAACCGAGCGCAACAACCCCAAGGGCTTCAACAAGGCCAGGAAAGTCGTGGACCGACTCGGGACAGAGTTACAGGACTTCTTCCTTCCATAACACTGCCCAAAGGTGGTGGAGCCATCCGTGGCATAGGCGAGAAATTTGCGGCTAATCCTGTGACTGGCACCGGCTCCATGAGTGTGCCCATCGCCACCAGCCTCGGCCGTTCCGGCTTTGGCCCACAACTGTCGCTTTCCTATGACTCCGGTTCCGGCAACGGGCCATTTGGTTTTGGCTGGAACCTGTCATTACCATCGATTACCCGTAAAACAGACAAGGGGCTGCCTAAATATCAGGATGAAGATGAGTCAGACACTTTCATCTTGTCTGGCGCTGAGGACCTGGTGCCGGTTCTCAAACAAAAAGGCAATGACTGGGTACCTGAAGACGTACCGGACAGGACAATCGGCATCGATACCTACCGCATCAAACGCTACCGCCCGCGCATCGAAGGTTTGTTTGCCCGCATTGAACGCTGGACTAACATCCAGTCTAATGAAACCCACTGGCGTTCCATCTCCAGGGACAACATTACAACGGCCTATGGCCAGACAGCCGCTAGCAGAATTGAAGATCCCAGCGCACCTGAAGGCTCTCCTCGTGTCTTTAGCTGGCTCATCTGTGAGAGTTATGATGACAAAGGGAACGCAATCTATTATGAATACGAGCCTGAAGATTCTGCCGGGATCGACCTATCTCAGACGAACGAACGAAATCGAACGGCTAAAAGCCGTTCTTCAAACCGCTACCTGAAACGGATCAAGTACGGCAACAAGACACCGGTTGAGCACGATTCTAATTTACCGCGGGAGTTCAGGGAAGATTTATCAGAACGTACTGACTGGCTCTTTGAAGTGGTCTTCGATTATGAGGAAGGGCATTACGAAGAACTTCCAGCCGATCCAAACGCCCATCAGTTTGTTAATGTACACAAGGATCCGACTCAAGACCGGCAAAGACGTCAAGACCCGTCCTCCAGCTACCGCGCTGGCTTTGAGGTACGCACCTACCGGCTCTGTCACCGGATATTGATGTTTCACCATTTTCCTGATGAACTTGGTGTAGATGATTACCTCGTTCGATCAACTGAGTTCAAATACCAAGAAGGCCACATTGCATCATTTATTACAAGCATTACGCAATCCGGATTCAAACGCCAGGACGACGGCACTTACCTAAAAAAGTCCTTACCTCCCCTTGAATTCGAATACAGCCGAGCAACTATCCAGGATAAAGTAGAAGATGTAGACGAAGAAAGCCTCGAGAATCTGCCGCAAGGTCTGGACGGCACACAATACCAATGGGCAGATATTGATGGAGAAGGATTATCTGGCATCTTAACCGAGCAGGGCGATTCCTGGTTTTATAAGCGAAACGTAAGCACTCTCCCAGTCATTGGAGAGGATGGCAAACCTCAAGTTGTCGCACGATTTGCCCCGACAGAACGGTTAGACGAAATACCCTCCTTTACCAATCTTTCTGAAGGCCGTCAGCAGTTACTGGATTTGGCTGGCGACGGTCAACTGGATGTGGTGGAATTCGATAGTCCGACACCAGGCTTTTATGAGCGAACCAAAGATGAAGGTTGGAATACATTCAGGCCATTTGAAACACTACCCAATATATCATGGCAGGATCCCGATCTGAAATTTGTCGACCTTACCGGCGATGGTCATGCGGACATCTTCATTACAGAGGATGAGGCCTTCACCTGGTATCCATCGCTGGCGGAAAAAGGTTTTGCCTCTGGCGAGAAAGTGCGTCAAGCCCTTGATGAAGAGAAGGGACCAAAGCTCCTATTTGCAGACGGCACGCAGTCCATTTACCTGGCGGATATTTCCGGTGATGGGCTGACGGATCTGGTTCGTATTCGCAACGGCGAGGTTTGTTACTGGCCTAATCTTGGCTACGGTCGATTCGGCGCCAAGGTGATGATGGATAACTCCCCTCATTTTGATGCGCCTGATCAGTTTGACCAGCGCCGCATTCGCCTTGCCGATATCGACGGCTCCGGTGTCACCGATATTATTTATTTCAAAGAAGATGGCGTCTATATCTACCTTAATGAGTCCGGCAATCGTTGGGCTGATGCAGAGAAACTAAAATCATTTCCCAAAATCGACAATCTGTCATCAGTGATAGCGGTGGACCTGCTCGGCAATGGCACCGCCTGCCTGGTCTGGTCTTCACCGTTGCCGGGACATGCGTGCAAACCCATGCGCTACATCGACCTCATGGGTGGACAGAAGCCGCACTTACTGGTCAAAACGGTGAACAACCTGGGCGCTGAAACCCACATCCACTATGCACCCTCGACGAAATTCTACCTCGCTGATAAAGAGGCAGGAAAACCGTGGATAACCAGGATTCCCTTTCCCGTACATGTTGTCGAGCGCGTCGAGACCTTTGACCGTATCAGCCGCAATCGGTTTGTTACCCGATATGCTTACCATCACGGTTATTTCGACGGTATCGAGCGCGAATTTCGAGGCTTCGGCATGGTGGAGCAGTGGGATACCGAAGAGTATGCCAAGCTGGAAGCCGGCAGTGAGTTGGAAAAGAAAACCAACTGGGATGCGGCATCCCACGTGCCGCCGGTGCTGACCAGGACCTGGTTTCATACCGGCGCTTATCTAGGATGTAACCATATTTCCAATTTCTTCGCAGGCTTGTTGGATGCCAATGACATCGGCGAGTACTACCGTGAGCCGGGTCTGACCGACGCGCAGGCGCGAGAGTTGCTGCTCGAAGACACTGTCCTGCCCGATGGCTTGACTGTCAAAGAGGAACGCGAAGCCTGCCGCGCCCTGAAAGGCGCCATGCTGCGCCAGGAAGTCTACGCCCTGGACGGCACGGACAAAGAACCGCATCCCTACACCGTCACCGAGCAGAATTTCACCATCTGCGTCCTGCAACCACGCGAAGACAACCGCCACGCGGTCTTCTTCACCCACGCTCGCGAGGCGATCAACTACCATTACGAGCGCAATCCCGCCGACCCACGCATTCAGCACTCACTCACGCTGGAGGTCGACGACTACGGCAATGTGTTGAAGGAAGCCGCCATCGGCTACGGACGGCGCCAGCCGGACATGGACCTGTCCGCGGAAGACCGGGCAAAGCAAACGCAGATACTCATCACCTACACCGAGAACCGTGTCACCAACGCCATCGAGGCCACCGACGACTACCGCACGCCACTACCTTGTGAAATCCGCACCTACGAGCTGACCGGCATCAAGCCGGAGAACAACGCAGCCCGTTTCAGCTTCAACGAATGGACGCGCAATGGTTTCGCCTTGCTGGCGTCGTCGGCGGAAATCCCTTACGAGCAGACGGCGAATAACGTCTCGAAACAGAAGCGGCTGATCGAACATGTCCGCACCCTTTACCGGAAGGATGACCTGACCGCATTCTCGCCACTCGGCGAAGTCGAGCCGCTAGCCCTGTCCGGTGAGGCTTACAAGCTTGCCTTCCCCCCAGGGCTGCTGACACAGGTTTATCAGCGCAATGGCCAACCGCTACTGCCGGATCCTGCAAGTGTACTGGGCGGCCAGGGGCCAGATCAGGGCGGTTATGTCGATCTGGATAACGACGGCCAGTGGTGGATTCCCTCTGGCCGGGCCTTCCATTCACCTGGTATCGGCGACACGGCCGCGCAAGAACTGGTCCACGCGCGGCAGCATTTCTTCCTCACGCACCGTTACCGCGACCCGTTCGGGCAGACGACCACCGTCGTCTACGATGCCTATGACCTTCTCCTGCTCGAAACACGGGACCCCGTAGGCAACCGGGTCACCGTCGGCGAACGCGATGCGGCCGGCAATATCACTGTGCAGGGCAATGACTACCGTATGCTCCAGCCCACGCTAATGAGCGACCCCAACCGCAACCGCGCTGCTGTCGCCTTCGATGCCCTCGGCATGGTGGTGGGTACGGCGGTCATGGGCAAGCCGGAGGAGAACCTGGGCGATTCGCTCGATGGCTTCGTGGCCGACCTGATCGAGGCCGTCATCCTCGATCACCTGACCAACGCGCTGACCAATCCAACTGCCATCCTCAGCCGCGCGACCACGCGGCTGGTCTACGACCTGTTTGCCTACCTGCGCACCAAAGACCAGCCCGATCCACAACCGGCGGTGGTTTACACTCTGGCCCGTGAAACCCATGACGCCGTGCTGGAACCCGGCCAGCAGACCAAGGTCCAGCACAGCTTCTCCTACTCCGACGGGTTCGGGCGGGAGATCCAGAAGAAGATCCAGGCCGAGCCGGGGCCGGTTCCTAAGCGCGATGCGGAAGGGAAGATCATCGTGGAACCGGATGGCCAACCGCAGATGACGGAAAACGATGTCAGCCCACGCTGGGTGGGGAGCGGCTGGACAGTGTTCAACAACAAGGGAAAAACCGTTCGCCGGTATGAGCCGTTTTTCACCGACACCCACCGCTTCGAGTTCGACGTTCGCATCGGTGTGAGCCCCACTCTTTTCTATGACCCTGCCGAACGTGTTATCGCCACACTCCATCCCAATCACACCTACGAGAAGGTGGTATTCGACCCGTGGCACCAGGAGACCTGGGATGTGAATGATACAGTGTTGCAGGTAGACCCAAGGAACGACGTTGATGTGGGTGGATTCTTTGACCGTATTTCAGATAGTGATTATCTCCCCTCGTGGTATGACAGCCGGATAAACGGGCAGAAAGGGCCTGCGGAGAAATCGGCTGCGGAAAAGGCCGCCCTGCACAACGGCACACCAGCCATTGCCTTTTTCGATTCCCTTGGACGGACGTTTCTCACTGTAGCAGACAATGGTCAAAAGGGAAAGTATAAGACCCGTACTCATCTGGACATCGAAGGCAATCAGCGCATGGTTATAGATGCAAAAGAGCGGATAGTCATGCAGTATGACTATGACATGCTGGGAAATCGCATACACCAGGTAAGTATGGAGGCAGGGGAGCGCTGGATGCTGAATGATGTAGCCGGAAAACCGATCTACGGCTGGAACAGTCGTGGCCATCGTACCCGGATCACTTATGACGAACTTCAGCGCCCAACAGGTCTGTATGTAAGTGCCAATGGTGGGCCTGAAGTCCTTGCAGAAAAGACGGTTTACGGCGAATCTCTGCCCAATCCGGAGCAGTTCAATCATCGCGGCCGCATCTATCAGGTCTATGACGGTGCAGGTGTGGTAACGAATGAAATGTACGATTTCAAGGGGAATCAGCTCAGCAGCCGGCGTCAACTGCTGCAGGACTACAGGAACCAGGTGGACTGGGCACAGTCTCCGTCCCTGGAGCCGGAAATATTTACCGGCAACACACAATTCGATGCCTTGAACCGTGCGGTACAGATAGTAGCACCTCACAGCAATAAGGCAAGCAGTAACATCAACATCATTCAGCCCACGTACAACGAGGCAAACCTCCTTGAACACGTGGATGTCTGGCTGGGAGAGGGTGTTATACCGCAGGCCTTGCTTGACCCTGCAACCGCAAATCTGCACGCGGTCAAAGATATTGATTATGACGCTAAAGGACAGCGGAGCCGGATTGAGTATGGGAATAGTGTTATTACCACCTATGAATATGACCCTTACACCTTCCGTTTAATTCGCTTAAAGACAGTACGGCATGGAGGGGATATCCTTCAGGATTTGCAATATACCTATGATCCTGCCGGGAATATCACATCCATCCGGGACCATGCACAGCAGACGATCTACTTCAACAACACCGTTGTTGAGCCCCGTGCCGACTACACCTACGATGCCCTTTATCGCCTGATAGAGGCAACAGGCAGGGAGCATATAGGTCAGGTATCACGACCTGAGACATCATGGAATGATAAGAACCGCACAGGGTTGAGCCATCCGAACGACGGCCGGCAGATGCGTGTTTACACGGAAAAGTATGAATATGACGAGGTTGGGAACATCCTGAACCTGATCCACCTGGCAAATGGCAATGGAAACTGGACGCGAGCTTATTCTTATAACGAGGCCAGCCTTATTGAGCCCGGAAAGAAGAACAACCGGTTGAGTTCAACCACCGTGGGAGATACTACTGTTTCGTATGAGCATGATGAACACGGCAACATGACAAGGATGCCGCATCTGCCGGCGATGGAGTGGGACTTTGAAGACCAGCTTCATGTGACGCAAAGGCAGGTTGTAAACAACGGCAACACAGCCGAGAGGACCTATTACGTATATGACGCGGAAGGCGAGCGTGTACGGAAGGTTACGGAGCGGCAAGACCATACACCAAAGTATGAGCGTATCTACCTCGGCGGGTTTGAGATTTATCGTGATTATAAGGCAGACGGGACAACAATAGAACTTGAGAGAAAGACCCTGCATATTACGGACGACAGGCAACGTATCGCCATGATAGAGACAAAGACCATAGATACCAATAATGACCCAACACCAGGACAACTTATTCGTTATCAGATGGGTAATCATCTTGGCTCTGCCGGTTTAGAGTTAGACGATACAGGCAGGGTTATCTCTTATGAAGAGTATTATCCTTATGGAAGCACATCATATCAGGCAGTGGATAAAAACATCAGGGCCGCTGCCAAACGTTATCGATATACAGGCAAGGAAAGGGACGAGGAGACAGGGCTGTACTACCACGGGGCAAGGTACTATGCCTGCTGGCTGGGGAGGTGGACGGCGGCGGATCCGGAGGGACTGGTGGATGGGGTGAACCTCTATGGGTATGTACGAGCTAATCCTCTTCGGCTCAGCGACCCCAATGGCACCCAGGGTCGCAACGAGATGACAGGTGAAGGCTATAATATTGGGCTCCATCTTGTACCTAATGTAACCTCACCGCCTCCGTCAAAACGGCGGAGGGGTAAACAAAAAAAGCCCATTTTCTACGAATATTTCAGCGAAGTAGTCCCTGCAACCTTACGCGCGATAGAGGAATATAATGCTTCCCATAAGAAGAAGATATCAATGAATAAAGCGTTATTTCTTATCACCCAAGCCTATGGAGAACAGTCTCCAAGAAAGGTGGGGTTACCTTCAAAAAATGAAAATCGGCTCTTCAATGCTCATGCAGAAGTCAAACGGAATACAAAAGGCGATATAACTGGTGTTAAATCTGGTCAGGAGAGTGAAGGTGTGAGGATAATTAATTTGAAACAAGGAGAAGGTGCCACAGATGCTACTCGTATTTTAAAATCTAGTCCGACCTTTGCCTACGATTCACCGGAAAGAAGCGTTAGTCACACACTTAGCATCTTCGAAAAAAGATATTCATCAGTGCATGATGTCCTTACTAACCAAAAAGGGACATTCCAGCAATATACTAATGCCCTAGATTCGGTTAAGTATGCTACTGACATAAATTACGGCTTAAAATTACGGAACATACAACAGCAAGTAAAAACTCAGGTTAAGGCTTGGGTGGTTTATCGTCTTAAAGAGTTACCCGAAGAGATCCGCAATTTCAAAAAAAATGTGTTGAGTCTGGAAAAATCGAGATCAAACATCCTTTCGAACCTTGAACTATTAGAAAGCCTGCAGGGCATTGGAGAAATTGATACCACTATCCATGACGAAAAAATTCGTTTAACGCATATTGAGAGACGTTTAAGTATATATAGGTCTGCGATTACCAGCAAGGAGGCTGAACTAACATCCTTAAAGAGATTTGAAGGAGTACTGAAGAATTAAATCTGGATATAAGCCAGGTAGGGGTGCATTACTTGCACCACAAACAATGTTGAATATGGCAACAAAACATGATTGTTGACACAAATGCTTGATTATGATGAAACACTTTTGGTGCGTAAAACGCACCCTACGATATGTTAATCCAAAAGGAGACAAACCATGAAATTGCAAGGCCGAAATCTATCTCTTAGGATGAAAGGAGAGGACGTTAAACTCCTTCAGGAGGAGCTGCAACAACTCGGTTTCTCCTTTGGAGCCACGTAGGGTGCATTCCATGCACCACAAACGGCGTTGGATATGGCAACGATATTGAATATGAAACAAATACTTGACAATGATGACGCGCTTTTGGTGCGTACAACGCACCCTACATATTGTGAACGATGCCGGAACTTGATCAATGTCGAACTACCGACGTGCAAATATTAAGGGAGGCACTTACTTTTTCACGGTCGTAACTTATCGACGCCAAACATTTTTGTGTGACGACAATGTCCGCAAGGCATTACGCAATGGTATTCGGGATGTCCAAACCACCCATCCATTCACCATTGATGGATGGGTATTGTTACCAGATCACTTGCATTGCATCTGGACACTGCCGCCGGACGATGCCACCTTCGGCAAACGGTGGGCGATGATAAAACGGTTTGTCACAAAACAATGCGGGCCGGAATTAGGGCGTGAAGATTTGATGAACGAATCAAAGCGTAAACGAAAGGAATCTACCATATGGCAGCGCCGTTTTTGGGAACACCAAATCCGTGATGAACGGGATTATGAAATACATATGGATTACCTCCATTTCAATCCTGTGAGACATGGGTATGTAAAAAATGTAAGAGATTGGCCCCATTCGACATTTCATCGTTATGTACGTGAGGGTGTTTATGACGAGAATTGGGGCGGTGAAGCATCAATATCATTAGAAGATGGATTTGGCGAATAGATATTTGGTGAGTAAAACTACTGGCTACTGGTAAGATCGATATAAATCGATATAAAAGTGGAGGGTATAAAATGGAAACAATACTGAAACCTATTGCTCTCAACGAGAGATCGTACAACGTAAATCTGCTGCACAAAGCATTAGACGCTTTGGGTTTGCCTGTAGATGAAAGGGAGGTTGCCCAGGGCAGGGCCGGGAAAGATACTATAGAAAAGGTGCGTGCCCTGCAGGCGCAATTGAATGTGCCGATTGATGATTCCGTCCTGGCGGACAAGGCCACCGCACTGGCTATTGCAACAGCCCTGAAGGAAAGAGGCCTCACCGCAGCGAGCCGCTCGTTTACCGTGACAGGCACAGTCAGACTTCAAAATGGAGCGGTAAAAAAACGCCAGAAGTTGCTTGCATTCGACCTCGATCTACGTGGGGTTGCGGTTTATCGCACGATTCAAAGCCTATCGGAAATCCAAAAAAATGGGGGCTTCGAGTTCCTGGGTGAAGCCGTTTCCGACAACCTGGGGAATTACCGCATCACGTTCTATAACTGGCAATACGGCCAGGCCGAACGAAAGAAAGCCGACGTGGTGGTATATGCCCTGGAAGGAAAAGAAATCATCGGACGCTCCCGCATGGTCAACTCCGAGGATTATTCTGAAAAAGGCCTGGTGCGTGACCTGGACGTTATCATCACGAAGGAGGATAAACGGACAGAATACGCGGCGTTGATGCGTGAGCTGAACGCCTTCCTGAAAGAGAGTAAAACCAGCCTGGGTGAAATTGCGACATCACGCGACCAGTTGGTCTTTACCGCGGGAGAGCTGGATGTGGATTTATCCTGCATCAGCATTGCAGCAAGCGCTGAACTGCTTGTAAAAGAAGAGAAACGGCTCTCGCACGAATTGCTTTACGGAATCGGGCGGCAAGACATCAGGCTCTCATGGCCGGCCCTGTATAAAAAGCAGGAAGAAGAGCTGCGGAGCGCCATTAAAAAATCCGTGGACCAGGGTATCATACGCAGGTTCAAAAAGAGGGAAATCGCTGCGTTTCTGCAAGACCTGCAGGCATCTGCAGCGAGGCACGTGCTCGATGACAAGGAGCAAGACGGCGGGAATACGCTGAATGCCATGCTCAAGAATGCGTTGCCCGAAGAGAAGCAGCGCATTTCTTTCGTGAACGCCCTCAGCAGTTTCAAGGGAAGCGATTTCCGCGATTTCTGGAACAGGCACCTTTCATCCCGGCCGGAATTCAAAGACAATCCAGGACTTGTTTCAGGTCTGTTATTGACTCAGCAGCTCACCCTGCTGACAGGCAATCATCAGGCGCTGGTGAGGGAGCTGCAGGTCAGGAGGAGATTGACCTCAGTGCATAAGCTGCTTGAGTTCGAAAGGGGCGACTGGGTCAGGATTATCAAAAAGAGCGGTGTGCCGGATTTTATTAAAGGGAAGGATGAGGAAGAGAGGATAAACAGGTATGCCGAGCTGATGCAGGGCATGCTAAACGCAGCCTTTCCCACCCGGCGCATAGCCCTGATGTTGAAGAAGAACGAGCTGCCGGTAGAAAAGACCAGGGTTTCAAGAAAAATCAGCACCTTTCTCTCAAGGAACGGGCAGTTCGATTTCGCCGGCGCACGTATTCATGATTTCGAGAGGGAGATCAAAGAGGTTGCGGGTGAAGACCTTGACGAGGTTAGAGGCGAGCTGATGAAGATCCAGCGGGTCTTCCAGGTGAGCACCAGTCCTGAGGCCATGAACGTCCTGCTGAAAAACAACCTGCATTCAGCCTACACCATAGCCAATATTCCGCGCAAAAGTTTTATTAAAACTTACGGGAATGCCTTAGGCGGCGAGCGCGCGGCGTTTGCAGTGCACCAGCGTGCCTCACACATAAGTGCAAAGGCTGAACTGTCCGCCATGCACATGATGGAGTATTCACATGGACTTTTTCCGAAGTCCACCATGGATGATAGTGAATACAATAAGGCAATAAAAATCATTGAAAACCATCTGCCCAACTACGCCGAACTCTTCGGCAGCCCTGACATTTGCGAGTGCGAGCATTGCCGCTCGGTCTATAGCGCTGCGGCTTATTTTGTCGACCTGTTGCGTTTCCTGTGGCGCGGAGTAGCCAACGATGATGGCAAAACGCCGCTGGACATGCTGGCCTCGCGCAGGCCCGACCTGCTTCACCTGCCGCTTACCTGCGAAAACACCAACACCCTCATCCCATACATCGACGTGGCCAATGAGGTAATGGAATACTACACCGCTCATGATTCGCTGACGAATTTTGAAGGATACAACACCGGTGAGGCCACTGCCGGAGAGCTGCGGGCCAATCCGCAGCATTTCAATCTCGAAGCCTACCGCAAGTTGAAAGATGCGAAATATCCGTTCACGCTTCCTTACCATCAACCGCTGGATGTTATCAGGACCTACAGCGACCATCTCAAGGTGAGCCGCTACCAAGTCTTGACGGCCATGAATCCACAACCGGATGCCGCCGCCACTAAGGCAATTGAAGCCGAATCGCTCGGTATTTCACAAGAGGAATACACCATACTTACCGGTGAAGACTTTGACGGCACGGCTGACGCCACCCCGCTTCAGGAGTATTTCGGTTATAACGCGGCAGGAGAGTTGGAAAACATGAGCGAAGTGCGCGAATTCCTGAAAAGGTCAGGGATTGATTACACCGATTTGGTGGAATTGGTGAAGACCTTGTTCATCAATCCCTATCAAGGCACGCTCGGTTTTCTTGAAAAGAGCTTTTCTAACGCTTCCATCCATCTCAGTAAATTCCGCCAGGTAATCACGCTCTACGAACCCGATTCGAAATGCGACCTGGACACCACCCGTCTCCGTACCATCCAGAGCATTTATGAAGGTCTTCCCGGTTCCGGGATAAGCGATGAAACCTGGTCGAAGATTCACCGCTTCATCCGCTTATGGAAAAGACTTGGCTGGAGCATCCATGAGACAGACCTGATGCTTGCCGCCCTTGGGGAGGATGACATCACCGCTGAAACAGTCAGTAAGCTCGAATCCGTCTCCTTATTGAAGGCTGCTGCCAGGAGGCCCCTCAATCAATTGGCCGTACTTTGGGGTAACATTGATACCTACGGAGACAAATCGCTGTATAAAAAACTCTTCCTCAACAAAGCGGTTCAGCAGATTGACGAGGCCTTTAAAGCCGATGCCTGGGGCAACTATCTCCAGGACGAAACGGAAATTCTGGCAGCCCATCAATCGGCGATTCTTGCTGCTTTCAGGATGACCGAAAAAGACCTGGACGCCATTCTGGAGGTGGCCAAGGTGATCGATGGAGGCATCCCGCGTGCAATCGATATGGATGCAGACAGTCCCAACGCTGACATACTCAACATACAGAACCTCAGCACGATTTACAGGTATGTGGTTTTGGCAAAAGCGCTGAAAATGCGGATTACTGACCTGTGCAAGCTCATCGGCCTGTTTGGCGCCTCACCCTTCAGTATATGGAATATTCAACAGGAAGAATTTACCAATATTTCACCAAAGGATACCTACGAATTCTACAAACTGGCTGTTTCAAGCAAAAAGGCTGGTTTTAAACCCTCGATGTTGGAGTATATTCTGCAGGGCACACTCCCCCCGGATTCCACCCTCGGGCTTGATAAGGACAAGGTCCTGCAAACGGTCAGGGCCGTCCGCGACACGTTTTCAGCCATTGAGCAGGAGCATCCGGAATCACCTGAATCGCCGCTGACCACCGAACTCGTAACTGCGAAACTGTCACTCACCTTTCAGCCTGAAATTGTCAGTCGATTTATGGGGGTAGTAGAAGGTACTGCCTCTTTCGACACTATCACCGATGATAACCTCGATGTGACCATTCCCGGTGACCTTGCCGATAAATACACCTATGTCAGGGGCAGCGGCAGGCTTACGTGTGCAGGCATCATGACCGACACCGAGCAAAGCACATTAAAGGGGCTGACCAACGCCAACGCCAATTTTAAGACGGCTGTTGACGAACTGTATGCAGCGCCGGAAACCTTCATCAGCGACAATTTCAATGGTATTTTCAGCAACCTTGCCGAGGCCAATGCAACGCTGCTCGACCACCCGGCACAGGCCACTGCTGCAAGCCTTGATGAGAAGCTCACCTATGTTTATGAGCACTTTCTACCGGTGCTGAAAAGCAAATTGCAGCAAGACGCTGTCACCCAGCACATCGCTGCGCTTATAGGACTCAACGAGGAAGCCACCTACTTGCTGATTGCCGAAGATATTGAGGACCTTATCACCGGCCTTTCAACCGAGGGGTTTTCGGCTACCTATTTCAATGACATTAACTGGAGCAACTCTGCCCTGGAAAGGGTGGACAGCACAATCGATTTTTCATGGGGCAGCAATGCCCCGGATACTCTGGTAACCGCTGACAGTTTCAGTGTGAGGTGGAAGGCTTATATCACAGTGCCGGCAAGCGGAGAATACGCGCTGGAGGTGGAGGCGAGAGAGGCTGACGAGGCCTTCAACCTTTATCTCAATGGCGCGCTCATCCTGAAAAAGGCCGCCGGTGATACCGCCACTTCACGGGAGGTGGCCACCAGCCTCAATGCCGCACAGGTGCACCTTTTGACGCTGGAATACGCCGAGACTTCAGAGAATGCGGGAATAAGGCTGCGCTGGAAGACGGATACCACAGCCCCCGAAATCCTTCCGGCATCTGCCGCTTATCCCGCAGCTATCCTCGATGAGTTTGTGGAACAAGCCACCGTTTTTCACCGGGCGGCTAAGTTTATTTTGGGATTTGAAATAAGCGAGACCGAACTCAACCACTTTATCACCTATAAGGCGGACTTCGACAACATCGATTTCAAGGCACTTGAAACAGAGCACTGGCAGCGCATCTGTGACTACATGACCCTACGCAATGCCGTGCCTCAGGCTCAGGCCTTGCTCACGGAGGTTTTTGGGCTGGCCAACACACCCAATCCTGCGCCCACGGTCGACCAACTGACCGAAATGCTTCATCTGGCAACGGCATGGGATGAGCCAAGCCTTGACTACCTGGTGACAACACATTTCAACCTTTCTGTTGATGATTTCAAAAATGAGATCGCGCTTAATCGACTTTATGAAGTAATGCAAATCGTTTCAAAAACTGGTATCTCGGCTGAAACCATCGCTGAATGGGGTAGAGCGGAAACCGACTTCGACGCGCTTCACCGTACAGCTCAATTGATAAAGAATACGGTGAAGGCAAAATATGAAGAAGAAGACTGGCTGGACCTTGCCGGAAATATGAGCGATAAAATCCGTGAGAACCAACAGCAGGCACTGATCAGCTATCTACTCATGCGATCTGCCATACAAGAGGCAGGTGTGAAGGATGCAGACGGCCTGTTTGAATATTTCCTTATAGACGTGCAGATGGGGGCCTGTATGGAGACCTCGCGCATCGTGCAGGCCAGTGCAGCCGTCCAGATGTTTGTCAACCGCTGCCTGCTCAATATGGAAAAGAATGTACCCCCTTCCGCCATAGACAGAGACCGCTGGGAATGGATGAAGAATTACCGCGTGTGGGAGGCCAACAGGAAGGTATTCCTCTATCCCGAAAACTGGCTCGAACCGGAATGGCGCAACGACCGCAGCGAGTTTTTCAAGAATCTCGAATCCTACCTGGTGCAAAACGACATTACCGAGCGCAGCGTAGAGCAGGGATTCCGCAATTACCTCACCAGCCTTAATGAAGTAGCCAACCTGGACGTATGCGGCATGTACCAGGAGAATTACGATGACGGCAAGCTGAAATATCTGCATGTATTCGCAAGGACACACAATGTGCCGTACAAATTCTTTTATCGCAGATGGAACGAGTATAGGAAATGGAGCGCCTGGGAAAAGGTACAGGTGGATATCCGCAGCGTGGAAGACGGCGATAACAGCGGGGTGCACCTCATCCCTGTGGTATGGAAGAAAAGACTGTTTCTCTTCTGGCCTGAATTCATGGAAGTGCAGGAGGCGCCGCCCGGAAACAGCGGGGAAACTGTGGAGGACACCGCCAGTAATAAAAAGATATCGGATCTGGAGGCGAAAAGGCGCTGGGAGATAAGGCTGGCATGGAGCGAATATGTGGACGGAAAGTGGAGCCCTAAACAGGTATCAAAGGAAGGAGCTGTTGTTCGGAATTGGTATGTTGAATATGTGCTGCACAAGGCTCGTGTCTCGTTTTATGCAGAAAAATCGCAAGATAGTCTGTCGATCAAGATGTGGAACAATCAATATGTGGGCATAATCTCTTTTACCCTTTCAGACATTCATTCGGAGATCGTTGTGCACTCCGAAGGCACAGGGCCTTGGGTCATACATGAAACAAGCGACGATCCGGATAAATACTATCCTGCGTTTATGAAGCGGGCCAAATATCACTCGGCGAAACTTGAGTTGGAGGACGATATCTATCTGAGAAATTATTCAAGGCACAGACTGCTATTTTTGGATGACCGTGCCTTCCCTGAAAACAGACTGCAACATCCCTTCTTCTTTAGCGATGCCTATCGTACCTATTTTGTACGTCCTGTTCATATCAAGCCAATCATGGCAATTAAAAGACCCGAACATTACAAACCTTACATCCCGGAAATAGTTGACGACAGTGGATTCATGATCCCGATTGATATCCCTGATATCGGACCAGGTGATTATATGCCCTTTTCAGGACGAACCCCGGCTTACTCTATGGCAGGTCGTGGCACGAATCAGCCGATGATGGCCGCTTCTGCCGGGGTGGGAAATGTAAATATGCCCGAAACCCGTGCGATGATGCGGTCAGGTAGCGCAGCAACAGCGGCAACAAGCACGGAAATAAATGAAGCACTCGGTGCAGTCAAAGACATGGGATATGCAGATTGGATATTCAAGGGCCTGGAATTCCACACCTTCTACCATCCATTTTCAAGCGAATATGTAACGAAACTCAACCAGGGTGGCGTGCCGGGCCTGATGGAAAGCGACACGGAAATTCCTTCTGATGAAGGGGCTACTTTTGAGGATGCCTACGATCCGAATTTCGCTCATGGATTGGTTCAAAAACCTTCTGACTTCGACACCCGGACTTACTACAAAGAAAACGTGTGTTTCGATGTTTACGGGGCCAACAGCCTGTACAACTGGGAACTCTTCTTTCACGCACCGCTTTATATCGCCACCAAGCTGAGTAAAAACGGCAAGTATGAAGAAGCCATGAAGTGGTTTCATTACATCTTCGACCCCACAACAGATGAGGCGCCCGGGGCCGGGGAGAGCGAGGTTTCGCGCTATTGGAAGGTGCTGCCCTTCAAAACCACACCTGCTGAAAGCCTGGAAGACTGGTTCAGGAGTTTGTCGCCCAACGTGGACCCCAATACCGAAAATGCCATCATCGGCGAATGGCGCGACCATCCCTTTGACCCGCACCTTGTGGCCAGCAACAGGCCGCTGGCCTACATGAAGCATGTGGTCATCAAGTATGTGGAGAACCTCATTGCCTGGGGCGATTCCCTGTTCAGGCGGTTCACCAGGGAGAGCGTAAACGAGG
>JALUTR010000373.1 GCA_027021785.1 Fidelibacterota bacterium
ATCTTTCCTTAAAGGTTGTTTTTTTTGTACTCCCCGGGTTAACCCCAAATAATGCAATAGGAACAACAAATTAAACGAAACTATCGAAATAATAAGGATTTAAATCAATACCCCGGGTAAGAAAATTTTAGTTCAATGATTTGTTCTAACTCTTAATATTTTTTATCAATCTGATTTTCCGACACTTTTAATCAATAATAATAAGGAGAGGCAAGGGGCTTCTCTTCTTTAAATATATGGGTGAAAATAACTTGACACGTATCCCGAAACAGATATAGTTTATTAGTGTATTAGTTCAATAATACACTATTTTATGAGAAACGAGAGGAATAAATGATCCACATTCACAATCTTACCTTTGCCTATCCTAAACAGGTGTCCTTGTTCAGCGGTCTGAACCTGACGCTATTACCGGGGAATATATACGGTTTGTTGGGGAAGAACGGGGCCGGGAAGACCACTCTGCTGAAACTCATCACCGGACTCCGGTTCCCTCAAAGCGGCGACTGCCGGGTAATGAACTATCTACCCGGGCAACGGTCGCCCAAACTACTGCGGGAACTCTATTTCATTCCCGAGGAATTTTCCACTCCCAACAACCTGACGGTTACTGAATACAAGAAACTGTACGCCCCTTTCTATCCTCGGTTCAACGATGAAAAGTTTGCCGACATTCTGCACGACTTCGATCTTTCCGCCAAGGATCGGCTGGCGGCCCTGTCTTTCGGTCAGAAAAAGAAATTTCTGTTGGCCTTCGGATTGGCCACGGAGAGCCGCCTGTTAATTTTGGATGAGCCCACCAACGGGCTGGACATCCCGGCCAAGAGCCGTTTCCGTAAATTACTGGCGGCTTCGCTGAGCGCCGAGCGTACCTTTATCATCTCCACCCACCAGGTCCGCGATATGGAAAACCTGATCGATCCCGTTATCATTCTGGATGCGGGTGAAATTATTTTCCAGCACAACCTTCAGGAGGTTGCGGAACACGTGACGGTACAACTGCAAACGGCGGAACCGGACCCGGATACGGTTCTGTATTCCGAAAAGGTCCTGGGTGGTTACGCGGTCATGACCCCGAACAAAAACGGTTCGGAGTCGCGTATCGATCTGGAAATTCTGTTTAATGCCGTAATCAGGAACCGCGCCAAAATCACCGCCCTT
The DNA here is from genome assembly GCA_027021785.1 of Fidelibacterota bacterium. GTDB lineage: Bacteria > Fidelibacterota > Marinisomatia > Marinisomatales > JAADGP01 > JAADGP01. The sequence goes on from JALUTR010000373.1 coordinate 1,162, forward strand.
TTCAGTCAGGAGGTGTCCGATGCAGCCTAAGTCCCCTTTCCGGTTCAATCGTTTCCAACGCCTGATCAAAAATGAATTGCTCACCCAATACCGTACGCTCCTGATCGCCGGGGGAGCAATCCTGGGTATCCTGCTCTTTATTAATTTCCTTTCTCTGCTGGGAAACAATCGCGCGGTAGCACCCACGAGTTTTTATGGCTTGTTGTTGTTCGCGGGCGGTTACATTGTTTCCAGCATGGCATTTACCGATCTTCACCATCCGCAGAAAAGTTACCTGTACCTGACCTTGCCCTGTTCCAACGCGGAAAAATTCCTCAGTCGCCTGATTTTGACTTCCGTCGGATACGGGCTGGCAACCCTGATTTTGTACTTCCTGTTTTCCGCCCTTATCAGCCTGTTGAGTATGCTCCTGACCGGGTATGCACCACCCATGTTTAATCCGTTTGACCGGGAAATATTTATCAGCCTGGGCGTGTACCTGGTTACACAATCCCTGTTTCTGGCAGGGGCGGTCTATTTTCGGAAACACGCGTTTATTAAGACCGTCCTGTCCCTGTTCGGACTGTTGTTGCTGCTGTTGTTGTTCACGCTGCTGATCCTGCGCCTGTTTTTCTGGAATGACTGGGTCGATCTCAGGAATTACCCCCGGGATTTGTTTGTTTCCTCGGGCCTCACGAAAGCAACCCTGGAGTCCTTTTTTATTACTCTGGGGAAAATCCTGAAATATCTGTTCTGGACGGTTCTGGCGCCGTTCTTCTGGATTGTGACGTTCCTGCGCCTGAAAGAAACGGAAGTTTAGGATGGAGTTCCGGAGCAACCAGCCCATTTACCTGCAGATTGCCGATTATATCAGCGAGAACATCCTGCTGGGCCGCTGGCGGGAACAGGACAAGATTCCTTCCATCCGCGAGCTGGCAATCGATATGGAAGTAAATCCCAACACGGTTATGCGCGTCTACACCTACCTCCAGGAACGGGACATTATTTACAACCGGCGAGGCATCGGGTACTTCGTCGCCGCCGGCGCGGTTAAACGGACACGGGAGCAAAAGAAACGAGATTTTATCGGTCAGGAATTGCCGCGCCTGTTTAAAACGATGGACTTAATCTCCATGACCTTTGACGATCTGCAACAACTATACACTCAATATAAATCCGAACAGAAATAAGGATTCGCTATGAAGACATCCAATAAAATATTAGCTATTGCCGCCGTAATCCCTTTCGCGCTTGTCTTGTTTGTTATCCTGGTTTTGCGCTTCAAATTCGAAGCCGCCACGGAAGCGGACGCAGGACCTAACGAGGCTTCCCACGGGGCATTGATCACAAGGGATTTCCCGGTAACCGGTTTCACGGCCGTGGCTATTAGCGGCGGCTGGAAGCTGACAATCATGCCCGCCGATAGTTATCGGGTTCGCGTCCGGGCGCCGGAATACCTCATGGATGGCATTCAGGTTGACCGGTCGGACAATACGATTTACCTCCGTTCCCCTTTTATCAAGCACCGTAAAAAGGAAAACATACGAGCCGAAGTGTATCTGCCCGTACTGGAAAAAATTTCCTCCAGCGGCGGTTCACGCATTCGTTTTTCCAATTTTACTTTAAAATCTCTGACCCTGGATATAGCCGGAGCCAACCGGGTCCGGGGCACCGATAACACTATCGAAGAGTTGGCGTTGACTTCAACCGGCGCCTCCCGTATAGATCTTTCCGACAGCCGCATTACCGACGCCGATTTAAGGGTGAATGGAGCAGTGTCCGTGGAATTGACCATGGCGGGAGGAGACCTTACCGGTGTAGCCAGTGGAGCGGCTTCGATCATCTACTACGGGGAAGCGAATTCACAAAACATTCGTACCGCGGGCGCGGTTTCGATTCGTCAAAGATAATCGCGTTACCATTCCGGGTGTCATTCTGAGAAATCCCGCGCGGGCGGATTAAATGTATCCTTCCTTCCTCATTTAATGAGAGCAAATTCGGATTACAATGTCGGAAGGAATATTTATTAAACCCATCATCCGGTTCTTTGCCGCGCTCAACCCGGGTTTCTGACGTACGCCGGCCCACCAGCCGGCGGATTGGTTCTTGGCATCCGTCGGTCCGCCATGCGGACTCGCTTCGTTTCCCGACTATCGTCGGGAGTTCTTGGTACATCAAATATACCCCCCAACTGAGGAATTACGAACCCGGAGTTCAATGTCTTGTAATCATTAACAGAGTCAGTTAATTTAGGATTCACAAAATAAAAATTATCGGCCTGCCTCAACGATCGAACCGAAGACATTTTCAAAGTATTTTAATGAAGGAGAACCACGTGCGTAAATCGAAGTTGAAAACCGTTAAACCCGTTTTATTGTCTATAATATTTATTTCCATCCTGGGATCATCAATTCTTCTTCCACAAACCAACGGGAAGGTGCCTGCCAGGGATGAAATCGAAAAACAATACACCTGGGATTTATCGGCCCTGTTTGTGTCCGATGAAGCCTGGGAAGAGGCGTTTCGACAAGCGGAAAAAATGCCCGGTGAATTCGGAGTGTTTGATGGTAAACTTGGTAAATCGGGGCGGCGATTATTGGAATGTCTGCAATTAAAAGACCAGGCCGGAATATTGATGGACAAGCTCTATTCCTACGCCTCCCGGAAAAGAGACCAGGACCTGAGTAATCCCACCTACCAGGCCATGGTCCAACGGATACAGGGGCTGGTGACAAAAATGAACAATGCCTCGGCTTTTATCGAACCCGAAATCCTGTCCATCAGTGACAGAAAATTGGCGCGATTTATCAGGAAAGAGCCGGACCTGTCCATTTACACTCATTATTTTGACAATTTGAGACGAGTCAGGGATCATATTCTGCCAAGGGGACAGGAAGAACTCCTGGCGCTCGTGGGCGAAATCGCTTCCGGTCCCGGTACCACGTTCGGCATTTTAACCAATACCGATTTTAAATGGGGTACCATTCTCGATGAAAAGAACCGGAAAGTAGAGATGTCGCGCAGCCGGTATTATTTATACATGACTTCCCCCGATCGCCGGGTCCGGCGCGATGCCTATATGGAATTGTATGTTCCTTTTGAGAATCATATAAATACGTTGACTTCACTCCTGGCAACAAAGATGAAAGCCGATGTTTTTTACATGAGGGCCCGAAAATACAAAACTTCCCTCGAATCGGCCCTGAGCGGACCAAACATCCCAACGGAAGTTTATTATAATCTTATTAACGCCCTGGATGAAAATCTGCAACCCTTGCATCGCTGGGCCGCGTTGAAAAAACGTTTGTTGAAGGTTGAAGAACTTCACCCGTACGATACCTATGCGCCCTTATTCCCAAAGGTGGAAAAAAACTACACCTACGAGGAAGCCCAAACGATCGTTGCCGAGGCATTAAAACCTTTGGGCCGTGAAGTACAGGAAATCATTGACAGGGCATTCACGGAAAGATGGATTGATGTTTATGAAAATGCCGGCAAACGCGGTGGCGCCTATTCTGCCGGCGTCTACGGGGCTCATCCTTATATTTTAATGAATTTCAACGGTACGCTGAATTCGGTGTTTACCCTGGCGCATGAGCTTGGTCATACCATCCACTCCTATTTGTCAAACAAAACTCAACCTTTCGTTTATGCTGATTACGCGACGTTTAATGCCGAAGTCGCATCAACCACAAATGAAGCGCTGTTGATGGATTATTTATTAAAGAAAGCCACTGACGATGGGGAGAAATTGTCCCTGCTCCAGAAATATGTACAGAATATCGGCAGCACCTTTTACCGGCAGGGCAGGTTCGCGGAATTCGAACTGGCCCTCCACGAAAAGGTCGAAAAGGATGAACCGTTAACTTATGAAGTGATAAATCAAATTTTCGGTGATCTCTACCAAAAATACTGGGGTCCCGAAATGGTCGTGGACGACGTTGAAAAGTTGTCCTGGTCACGGATTCCCCATTTTTACTACAATTATTATGTGTACACGTATGCTACCTCTTTTGCCGCTTCCCAGATGGTGGTACAAAAGATTGTAACCGAAGGACAACCGGCGGTGGACAACTATCTCAGGTTTCTCAGCAGCGGCAGTTCGGATTACCCGATTGAACTGTTAAAAATCGCGGGGGTGGACATGACCACCCCCGCGCCCATTGAAGCTACAACAGCCAGGATGAATGCGCTGCTGGATCAGATAGAGGAGATTCTTTCCGGGAAATAAACAAATTAAGTAATGTTTCAGTGATGGTGGCATATTCGATGGACCAAGAGCCAATCCGCCGGCTGGCGGAACGACGGATGTCGGGAAACCATTTCACCGGGTCGTATTGAAGAAAATTCCGTGAAAACAGAGAAATCTACCGGTACTGATTGTCTGCTTCAAAACTTTTGTCCTGTTCTTATTGTAAATGTCCTTTAATTCATGGTCGGGAGACCATGAACGATCAGGTAAGAGTGTAATCCGATCCTGCAATCAGCGCAGCGTGCGGATTGGTTCTCCATAGCATAGTAACTGGGGATTCCTGGACAATATGATTTTGGGTCGTATAAATAAGAGTTTGATTATACATTGAACGCTACTATATTTCGTCAACTGACGAAATAATATTTTAAAGTATTCCCGTGCGAAACACAGTAAAAATATTCAAGGCCTTATCGGACCCTAACCGGATCCGAATCCTGAAAATGTTGGAGGTACGTCCTCTGTGCGTTTGTGAAATTACCGAAGTGTTGCAACTGGCCACATCAACCGTGTCCAAACATTTATCAATCCTTCGTGATGTGGATTTGATTATCGATAGTAAAGATGGCAAATGGGTGAATTATGAATTGAATCCATCCGGACAGAACATAAACGCGAAGCAGTTGTTGGCGTTGATCGAAGCGTGGTTGAACGATGATGAAATTATTCAAGCAGATGTAAAACGCGTGAAGGAAATAGACCGCAATATGCTTTGCGGAACGTAAGATTTTTGTTAACCGAATTGATGAATATCAGTAAAAACAGGAGTTATTATCCAGACATGACACACATTCTTATCCTTTGTACCGGTAATTCCTGCCGTAGTCAGATGGCGGAGGGATTTTTAAAATCGCTGGGGGGCGACCTTGCCGTTTTTTCCGCCGGCACGGAGCCGGCCGACGAAGTTCATCCTTACGCGATCCGGGTAATGTCCGAAATCGGTATTGATATCAGCTCCAACCGTCCTGAAAACGTCGACCGGTTTCTGCGGCGGTCATTTGATTATGTGATCACCGTCTGCGACCAGGCACGGGAAACCTGTCCGGTGTTCACCGGCGATGTTAAACACCGTTTGCACATGGGGTTTAAAGATCCCGCCGGGGCAGTTGGATCGGAAGAGAAGGTGCTGGCGGTGTTTCGCGAGGTCCGCGACCGGATTCGCCAAAACTTCCACGAACTTCATACTCAAATCATGAAAGGGAAAAAATGACTAAAGTCGTACAAAAACTGTCATTCCTCGACAAGTACCTGACGCTATGGATATTCCTGGCCATGTTTATCGGCGTTTTTTCCGGGTATTTATTCCCGAAAATTGTTGATTTCTGGAGTATTTTTCAGGTCGGCACCACCAATATTCCCATCGCTATCGGTTTGATTTTAATGATGTATCCGCCGCTGGCCAAAGTTAAATACGAAGAACTGGGCAGGGTTTTTTGCAACTGGCGGATTCTTGGGTTATCGCTCGTCCAGAACTGGATCATCGGGCCGGTGTTAATGTTTGTGTTGGCGATTGTATTTCTAAGGGGCTATCCCGAATATATGTACGGCTTGATTATGATCGGTCTGGCCCGCTGCATTGCCATGGTCATCGTCTGGAACGAATTGGCCAAAGGCGACAGCGAATACGCTGCCGGGCTGGTCGCTTTCAATTCGATTTTTCAAGTCCTGTTCTATTCCGTGTACGCTTATGTTTTCATTACCGTACTGCCGACCTGGTTCGGTTTGGAGGGAACGCTGGTGGCGGTAACCATCGGCCAGATCGCCGAAAGTGTTTTCATTTATTTGGGAATTCCGTTTCTGGCCGGTATTATTACCCGTTTTGCGTTAATCAAACTGAAGGGCAAAACCTGGTACGAAACAAAATTTATTCCCAAAATAAGTCCCTTTACACTCATTGCGTTGTTATTCACTATCCTCGTTATGTTTTCGTTGAAGGGGGAATATATAGTTGAATTACCGCTGGATGTGGTAAGAATCGCCATTCCGCTGCTTTTCTATTTTATTGTCATGTTTCTGGTTTCGTTCTACATGGGATGGAGGATCGGCGCCGATTATTCCCAAAGCGCCACGCTTTCTTTTACGGCCGCCAGCAATAATTTCGAACTGGCCATTGCCGTTGCCGTGGCGGTTTTCGGAATTAATTCCGGCGAGGCCTTCGCCGCGGTGATCGGCCCCCTGGTTGAAGTTCCGGTGTTAATCAGTCTGGTGAACGTGGCTTTTTATTTCAAACGGAAATATTATTCGGGGACGCCCATAGCGCGCTCTTCCTTTCAGCCGGTACCGGATCAGGGCGACGGATGATGTAAAATCCCGCTGTTCGATTCGCCGACCGAATAACCGAAACCAACAGATGTGATCCGGTACTTACAATCCCGTGCCGGGAATATTAATCCCGGATTATACAGTAACAACGAATCAAACGAAATTAACGAAATAATAAGAGCTTACATTTCTCACTTCGACGTGAATTGCTTATTCAAAGAATGTCTTACTGGCGAAATGGACTTGATTCGTGCTTTTTCCGCCGGCCGGCGGATCCGGGGACTGGATTTTTCGTAACATGTCATCCATCCCGTATCTGAAATATTACACCCAGATAATGCCCCGTAATTGCGGGAAAACTATCGAAATAATAAGGAATTAAATCAATCCCCGGAGTAAGAAAATGTTCATTCGATAATTTTTCATGGCTCTTTTAAACAGCATTAATATTACTGCCCGGAATAACTGAGAAGTGTAATTTCTTCTGTGAAATCCCTCAGCCGAAACACCGGTGTACTAAATTAATTGCTTCGGTTATGATGATAAGATGATTAGTGAAAATTACATGACCAGACCACAAAAACGGGAAAGGTCAAGATCCCGGATCATGCCTGTCATTATGCTGGTTTTCATCTTCCTATATTCCGGTTGCGATAACACTCATTCCAGGGGAAATGTTGCAAATAAAGTCCCCTCCCGAATATCGGCGGAGGCCGAGGAAGACAGTACCAAACCGGTTGTTTATTTCGGTTTTATTACCCGTTATAATCCCAGAATCATGTATGAAGAATACCAACCGATTATGGATTATTTGTCCGCGCAAACGCCTTATCGTTTTGAAATAAGACTTGGTAAAACATATCAGGATGCCGTGGAATTTTTACGTGACGGCAAGGTTCAGATTGCCTCTTTCGGAGCCGTAACCTATGTGGAAGCCCATCATGGGTTTAACGCCGTGCCCATATTAAAGCCTTTGAATGAAAACGGGCAACCTTATTACCGGAGTTTAATCGTTGTTCGGAAAGAAAGCGCTATACAGACTTTAAAGGATCTTAGGGGAAAAACGTTTGCTTTTGCCTCCGTTCATTCAACTTCCGGCAACCTTTTGCCGCGTTATAACCTGGTAAAAGTGGGTATTACACTGGATGACCTGGCCAGTTACACAAATCTGAAACATCATGATTCCGTGGCCAAGTCGGTTTTAGCCGGTGAATACGATGCCGGGGCGGTGAAGGATATTATTGCTTACAAATATCTGGCGAAAGGTTTACGAATTCTACACTCATCAGGACCTATTCCCAGTGTTCCGTTAGTTGTCAGACCGGATTGTGATCCCCGTTTGATTCAATCGGTGAAAAAGGCCTTATTGAAGATCGATATTCGAAAGCCCGAATACAGACAACTCGTTTCCAATTGGAATAAGGAGTTTCGCAATGGATTTGTGGAAACCGGAGACGCGGATTATCGTGTCATCCGTGAAATGTTGAATGCCATTCCGGGTTCCTGTGGTAACTCATGCCATCCGGTAAGAATATTTTGATCATGAAACAATTTCTATATTCCCTGGAAGCAAAATTTCTGTCCCTGGCAATAATAATCGTTTTGGTTTCTTCAACCGTGATCATTTACTATGTTTACAATATTGAGAAAAGAAACCATTTCGCGGATATTGAAAGGCAGGCACGCCTGCTTTCCGAGTCGACAGCTATTTCCTTTGTTAATACGTTGCTTTATGAAGAAATAGGTCTTGTGGAAGAAGGAGGTTTATTGGAGAATCAAATCTCCGATCTGATAGATAATAATGATACGGAATTAATCGAAATGGTAGTATTGAATCCGGAAGGTCGTCCGCTTGCCGCCAGCGACTATTCGTGGTATGATAAAACATCCAATGATCCGGATATTTACAATTATATCAGGGTCAAGGAGATACGGACAACATTTAGTGTGCATGATAATCAAAGGGTTATCCAAGTCGTGACACCGTTGCATATTTATGGTAAACGTTTTGGAACCCTTATCGCTTTTTTTTCTATTGAAAAGGAATATAAATTTTTGGCCGCCTGGAGAAATCGACTGTTGTTTTTTTCGATTTTCGGTCTGCTGGGCGCCTTGGGTCTGGCATATATTGTTGCCCGCATCCTGGCCACGCCGATAAAACGGCTGGCCCGTGAGATGGTCAAAGTTTCCGATCCATATTATCGTCCGAAACTGGTTTCAACACGGCGCGATGAAATCGGGTTGTTGGAAAAAGGGTTCCTGAGCATGATGGATCGGTTGCAACAGGCGGCCATCGAAAAAGAAAAATCTCAGAAAGCATTGATTCAAACGGAAAAAATGGCAGCGCTTGGGACGCTGGCGGCCGGTCTTGCCCACGAAATAAATAATCCGCTGAGCGGCGCGAAGAATTGTTTGCGGAGGATTGAGTCGCATCCGGAAGATATTTCGCAAACTAAAAAATATATTCGGCTGATGAAAAATGCGCTGACAAGGATTGAGAATTTGGTTGGGGAACTATTGCAGTTTTCCCGAAAAAAAGATAATGTAATGCATCCGCTTCAAATCAACGACGTTATTTCACAGGCCGTTGAATTTCTTGAATATAAACTAAAGAAAAGGAAGATCCTGTTCGATCAAAAACTATCACCGGGTTTACCATTGATATTCGGTGACAAGGAGCACCTGGAGCAGGTGTTTATCAATTTGATTTTAAATTCGATCGATGCTTTGCCGGAAGGGGGGAAATTAGAAATTCACACACACTCTTCAGGTCGGGAAGTAATCGCGATAATCAAAGACAACGGAATCGGGATACCGCCGTCAGAGATCGACAAAATATTTGATCCGTTTTATACAAGTAAGGGCGCCGGTCAGGGAACCGGATTGGGACTGAGCGTCTGTAAAAATATTGTCGAAAATCATGATGGAATAATTGAGGTGGAAAGCGAAACCGGAGCGGGAACTTCCATTATCCTTAAATTTCCGGCTCTGGATGAATCTGCGGAGAGAACATCCGAAATCTGTTGTGCCGTTCTGGCAGGGGGGAAATCCTCGAGAATGGGGACGAATAAAGCGCTGGCAAGACTTAACGGAAAAACGTTGATCGAACAGGTTGTAAGGACAGTTGATCGTGGCGCCGTTAAGCCGATAATAATAACAAATACCCCGGAGGATTTTACGTTTTTAGGCCTCCCTTTATTCCCGGATATTATTAAAAATGTTGGTCCCCTGGGGGGAATTTATACGGCGCTAAAATACTGTACCGCAACGCACTGTCTGATAATTGCCTGTGATTTACCTTTCCTCACAAAGGAGCTCATTGAGTTATTATACAGACAACCGCTTACCCATGATATATTGGCGGTTGATGCGGGGAATGGTGTTGAACCGTTATGCGCGGTTTACAGTAAAAGTTGTCTTCCCGGAATGAAAAAGCAAATCGATTCCGGGAACTACAGGGTGACCGATTTTTATTCGAATGTCAGGGTGAGAATAATTAATCTGAAGCATGAAGACCGGAGATTTCACCCTCAGGTATTTTTCAATATCAATACGCCGGAAGATTTGCGAAAGGCGAAAAACATGTACAATAAGAAAGTGATGAGAAAATGAGAATCCTCGTCGTTGATGATGAAGAAATCCAGCGCGTGACAATTCAGGATGATCTGCGGGATATGGGTTATGATGTGACCGCCCTTGCAGCCCCTCTTCCTTCCCTCGAATTATTGCGGAAAGAGAAATACGACGTTGTCCTGACCGACCTGAAAATGCCCGGAATGAACGGGATAGAATTCCTAAAAGAGATAAAGAAAATAGATGAAAATATCGAAGTTCTGATTATGACCGCGTATGCGACGGTTAAAACAGCGGTGGATGCTATCAGGTGTGGAGCTTATGATTATTTAACCAAACCTTTCGAATTGGATGAATTACTGCAAATCCTCGCCCATCTTGGGAAACTGAAAAAATTAACCAGGGAAAACATTCAATTACGTCGGCAACTGGAGGAGCGACGCAGCTTTGGGAACATAATCGGGAAAAGCGCGGTCATGCAGAAGGTGTTCGAACAATTGGAGGTCGTGTCCCCAACCGATACCACCGTTCTCATCACCGGCGAGACGGGCGCCGGAAAAGAGATTGTCGCCGAAACAATCCACTACAACAGTCACCGCTCAACCGGTCCCTTGATAAAAGTGAATTGCGCGATTCTTTCGCGGGATATCCTGGAAAGTGAACTGTTCGGGCATACGAAGGGATCGTTTACCGGCGCCCAAAACGATAAAAAGGGCCGTTTTGAATTGGCCGCAAAAGGGACCATATATCTTGATGATGTGGACGACATTCCTCTTGACCTGCAGGTGAAATTATTGCGTGTACTGCAGGAAAAGGAGATTGAAAGGGTTGGCGACGCAAAAACTATCCCGGTCGATGTCCGGGTAATAGCTTCCACGAAAAATGATCTGTATACACTGTCAAAAAAAGGAACATTCCGATCCGACCTGTATTACCGTCTGAACGTTTTTCCGATCAATTTGCCTCCCTTAAGAGAGAGGAAAGAAGATATACCGTTGCTTCTGGAACACTTTCTGAAGTCTTTCAATCAGGATAAGGTTCCGGTGATTGATGGGCAGACGCTTTCAATACTGCTGGACCTGCCCTGGGAGGGTAACGTGCGGGAATTGAAGAATCTGGCCGAGAGATTATCGGTGAATTGCAGGTGCAATCCGATTGTTCCGGAATGTTTGCCGGTGGAAATGTTGGAAGAACATAACCAACATTATTTTCCCCTGAAAACAAAAGAACTTGGCTCTTCATTACCCGAAAAAATGGAACGCTTTGAAAAGGAATTGCTAAAGGAAGCAATCACCGCCACAGCCGGTAATAGGGAAAAAGCAGCCAAAATCCTCGGTATCCCCGTTTCGACACTGAAAAGTAAATTAAAAAAACATAAATTTTACGAGTAATACTTACCTCGCCATTGTTTACCAAAGGTTATTATAAAGCAGTAAATGCGGGGCAATATTCCGGTAAAATCGGCGAAAAGCCGACGATTACCGACGATATCCTGTCGTTACATTCTGCTTTCTTGCGTCTATCACCTATTCCCTTTTATCGCACCATCGTCGATAAAATTTGTTATCTGCATTGAGTAAAATGCTTTGGCACACAATTTGATTTATAAATTAAAACAGTGACAGTGAAAGGTTCTTTGCAATCCTCAATGCAGGACAAGATTTGATGTCGAGCGATTCACGATTCATCAATAATTCATCTAAACGAGGGAGAAAAATGAATACAAACACCAGGAACACGACGATCATCAGGATAATGCTCAGTATCGGAATATTCGTGTGGTTCGGATCAATCACAAATGCTCAGGAGAATGTGGTTTCGAAGAAATCGAAGGTATCTTTTACCGGCCGGCTCCACGCGCAGTCGCAGACATCCAATGTCAAAGCGGCGGAAAATATGAACAATACTTTTTTCATACGGCGGGCCAGACTGACAGCTAAATTCAAAAACCTGAGTGGTACGATGGCAGCCAAGGTGCAATACGACCTGGGCGAAGGCGGCGCGAAGCTTAAGGACGGCTATGTGGAATTAAAGCTTAATCCGAAATTGAATATCAAACTTGGTCAATATAAGAAACCGTTTTCACTCTGGGAACTTACCTCATCTACGAAGACCATGGTTATTGAAAGGGGTAACAAGCTGTTAGGGAGCAGTTGGAAAAGCACCAATAGTATCATTATTAAAGACGGTTTATATGCCGGTCGTGATATTGGTTTAATGCTACACGGGAAGGCGGATAAATGGAAGTACTCCGTCGGTATTTTCAATGGAAACGGATATAACAAGAAGAGTGACAATGATAATGGAAAGCTCATAGGCGGACGCGCGGTTTTCAACGCCACGAAGAAACTGGCCGTTGGCGCCGCTTTTTCGAACCGCACTATTTCCCAGTATAGTAATTTTGTTGATACAACCAAGAATGGGACAAGCGCCGGCTTCAGTGCCTTTGGGGTTGATATGGATTATGGTATAAGACACAAGGTCTCAAAAAACGGACTTTGGGTACAGGCGGAATTTCTGACCGGGGCAAATCCGCATTACAGCGACGAAGCAAAGTTCAGAGGGGTAACATTACTTGGAAGTTATAACCTGAGAATGGCGGAAGGAGGCGTTATCTACTCCATACGCCCGGCATTGCGGTTCGATTATTCGCAACGCGATACACAGGATGACAACACCGGTAGCATTCTGTTAACTCCCGGCGTTGATATTTTCTTTGATCAATATAACCGTTTGCAAATCAACGTCGATATTGTCAAACCTCAAATGGAGGGCGCGGACACGGAAATCGGGTTGCGGTTACAAATGCAGATGCATATCTGAGCGGATTCCCCGAAGGATGAAGAAAAGCCGGACATATTGGCTGGTCATACTGCTACCGCTTCTTATCTATTCTAAGGGCGTGCCTTTCCCGGAACCGGGACATGAGGGATTAAATGTCAAAAGTTTAGGGACTTTCGATGAATTTGAAGTCGGTTTATGGCTGCAATATCGCATCATGTATAATAACAGCAATATTCCCGGTCCTGGTGGCACGACGTATGACAATAGCGCAAACTATGATTTCTTCCGCCAGCGATTTCGAATAGGGGTTAATGTGCAAAAGGCGAATAAAGTCGGTGTCTATACTCAACTCGAGTATCGAGGTGGCTGGGGGGGATCGAGTCCCGCGTTAAGCGATGCCCGCGATTCGGCGCCGGTAAATAATCCTTATAACCGACTTCAGCCGCGAGGCATTCGGTACGGATTTATTTATTATGCGCCCAGCGAAAAGTTAAATCTGTCCGCGGGAATTATTCCCCTGACGGATGGCGTCGGAAGAATCCTGTTTGATGCCGATTGGGATTTTAATGTGGGCGGTATTGTTCTTGGCGGTAAACTCACCAAAGGGGATTATCGTTTAGGATATGTCCGTCTGATCGAAGGAGTGGGCGGAACGAGGAATCAGATTGGCAAAGATGCCGAATTTATGCTTGCCGACTACTATGTACCCCTGGGCAAATCGGTGACCATAGGCGCGCATATTTATCATCTGACGGGTCCGGGTACGCTGAATGTGATGCGGTTCGAAGCGGAGACCTGGTATGGTTTTACGACACAGGGAAATTTCGGACGGGCCGACCTCTCCGGTGTGATCTTGTTGAACAGGGGGTCTACCGGTGAAGATAGCCATAACGGGGTGGCATTGAAATTGGATGGTGGGCTCCCGTTGGGGAAAACACGGGTAAATGTCCAGGCTATTACCGCAACCGGCGATGAGGCGGGAAAAACGGAAAGGAGATTTGTTACTCCGCATCAAATACTCGGCACCGGGGGTTACTGGGGATATACGCACATTTTTGTTGCTAATGGTCCCTCCGATGTCAACGATCTGGGCGTGGAAATTGGGAACGGCGGAGCCGGATTGTCAACGTTGCAGGTAAAGATTGATACGCCGATTACGGATAAACTGAAAACCCAGTTATTTGGTGGGTGGTTTCAATCTGATAAGAAACGGAACCAAAGCAAATTTATGGGAACCGAATTTGGCGGTATGTTGAGTTACCGGATTGAGAAATATCTTACCTGGCAAGTGGGCATTGCGTATGCGAAAATGGGCGCTTTCTTCGGTGAGAATGTGGAGGATTTGAATGAAATCTATTCCCGTTTTCAATTCACATGGTGAGTCGCCGGTGTTGCTCCGGCTTAAGCATAGAAACCAAGTGTGGATATATCCGCCGCTACTACTGTTGATAAGAGTAAGGAGTCAATAATGAGTAAAAAAGTATCCAGGAAAAAATTTATAAAAACAGGCGCCGCTTTAGGGGTAACCGCCATGCTGACACCAAAACGGACCTTAGCTTATGTGTCCGGGACCGATACCCCCAAATGGGGAATGTTGATTGATCTTAGACGGTGTTATGGCTGTAAAAGCTGTGCAATAGCCTGCAAAGCGGAATTTGATGTAAGATTGGGAGTCTTTAAAAGTAATGTCATAGAATACGAGAAAGGGAAGTTCCCAAACGCAGAAAGACATTTCCTTCCCTGGCTTTGTAATCATTGCTCCGACCCGCCCTGCGTGGAAGTGTGTCCGACGGATCCGGTTACGAAAAGGCATAACGGGGTTTCGTACGAGGCAAAAGCGACCTATAAGAGACCGGATGGCTCCGTTTTATATGATATCGAGAGGTGTGTTGGGTGCCATGCCTGTGTTGAAGAATGCCCTTATAAGGCAAGATATATTGACCCGCTCCTGAAAGCAGGTGATGAACCGGAGAACAATGCGATTGGTAAATGCACATTTTGTATGCACAGAGTTGATCAGGGTATTGAGCCGAGTTGTGTAAATACCTGTCCCGGGAATGCTCGGATTTTCGGTGACCTGAACGACCCCGATAGTGAGATATCAAAACTTATCAGTGAAAACAAGAAGGACATTAAAACGATTCATCCTGATTATGGGACATCTCCAAATGTTTATTACCTTGATTATAGCGAAGAGACATTTGACAAGGGAAACGATATAAGAAATGAAGTTCCTTCCGAGTGGGGCCAAAACAGAAAATAAAAATCGGAGTTGCCATGAATACATCATTTACCAGAAGAGATTTTATAAAGATCAGCGCTCTTTTCAGCGCCCTGGGAAGTTCGGGAAAATTATTTGGCGAAGCCTTTTCACCCTCCGGAGCCAAGGTTTACAACGTTCCGGGAAAAGAAAGAAAAGTAATTCCTTCGGCCTGTTGGCAGTGTGTGTCCAGAGATGCCATCATTTGCCGGATTGAAGACGGACGATTAGTTAAAATCGAGGGTAACCCGAAATCCATCCGAAACCGGGGAAAAATCTGCTCCAAGGGCCAGGCTGGAATTAATCAGGTCTATGATCCGGATAGAATCCTGTATCCGATGAAGAGAATGGGAAAACGGGGCGAAGGAAAATGGAAGAAAATTTCATGGGATGAGGCCCTGGAGGAATTGACGGGAAGGCTGGCAAAATTGAGGAACGAAGGGCATCCTGAGAAATTCATGTTTCATTATGGAAGAATGAAGGGGTCCGATTCAAAAATCGTAAAGAATTTCCTGACTGCGTACGGTACAAAAACGATCGGGAACCACACCTCCATTTGTGAGGGTGGTAAATGGACCGGTCAGGAGCTTACCTGGGGCAAACATTACGATGTTTGGGACTTTGAAAATACTAACCTGATTGTAAATTTCGGATCAAACTTCCTGGAAGCACATACGTCTCATATCCAGGCGGCGCAAAGGGCCACCAACGCACTGGCGAAAGGCGTGAAAATGTACACTTTCGATGTGCGACTATCGAACACGGCTGCCAAATCTACGGAATGGCTCCCGATAAAACCGGGAACCGATATGGCGGTTATGCTGGCAATGGCAAATGTCATAATGAAGAAGAAAATGTATGACCGGGAATTCATTGACCGGTGGACCAATGTGTCAGTGTCGGAATTAAAAAAGCATCTTAAGTCCTATACGCCTAAATGGGCTGAAAAAATCAGTGGTATTCCCGCCAAAAAGATCGAAAAGATTGCGGTTGAATTTGCCCAGGCGAAACCCGCTGTTTTGGTAACGTATCGCGGCGCGGTAGCTCACTATAACGGTATCCAGACCGAACGGGCTAAATTCATGCTGGAAGCGATATGTGGTTACCTGAACACGAAAGGTGGAACCAATCAGGCTGTGGGAGCAAAGTGGAAATACCCAAAAGTAAAGGGGCACCCCAAGAAACTGAAAATTATCGATGGATTCCCGGGAACGACCGCCTATCCAACGCACCATGTCAGCCACCAGGTTCTTAAAATGATTAAAGACGGCAGTTACGGTAGACCTGATATTTATATGACGTATTGTTACAACCCGGCTTACGTCAATGGTGAATGTACTGAAAACATCGCAATATTAAAGGATGAATCGCTGATTCCCTATCTGGTTGCGGTGGATGCTTTTATGAGTGAAACGACCGCTTTGGCCGATTTAATTCTTCCTGATGTTACGTATCTTGAACGGTGGTCCTGGGATGATATGGCTTCCTTCGCAATGATTCCCGAATTTTACCTGCGGCAACCTGTGGTTGAACCGTTGGGTGAAGCACGTCAATTCCAGGACGTTGTTTGTGTAATCGCAAACAGGTTGGGATTGGATATCGGTTATGATTCGACCGTTGATTTCATTAAGAAGTCCTGTGAGTTGAGCAAAGTCGATTTCGCGACACTGAAAAAAGAAGGTGTATGGCACGATTCCGCTGCGAAGCCAAGATATCATAATCACCGTAAGGAGATTCCGCCCGCCAAATATGAAGGCGATTCGATCCTTTTCGATGAAAAAACAGGTGTTTACTGGAACTGGAAAAAAGCAAAAGTAAAATCCGCTGAAGAAGCCCGAAAAGCAGGATATACAAATACGAAAAATGCTTACAAAGGTTACGTGGGACAACGGATTGGCGGAAAAGTATACCTGGGATTCAAACCGGATAAATTGAATAAATCCGGATTAATTGAAATTTCATCGGATTTTCTTAAAAAGAAAAACTTCTCAGCCATCCCGGCCTGGATGGAAATCCCGGAACACAAAAAACTTGGTCGCAAACAACTTATTCTGACGACCTATAAAGTGAATGTCCAAACCCATTCCCGTACGGCAAATAACATGTGGTTAACGGAACTCTACCACGAAAACCCGGCCCTGATCAATTCAAAAACGGCTAAAAAGTTGGGGATTAAAAATGGCGATTTGGTAAAGATTATTTCCAATGTTGGTGAAATCGTAACACCAACAAAGGTTGTCGAAGGAATTAACCCCGGCGTAGTCGCTGTCAGTTTCCATCTTGGTCATTGGGAATATGGGGAGTTCGCCAGTGGTAAGAAAGCATCCAGTGGACATGTATGCGTTACCGATTGCAAATTTGTCTGGTGGGATACCTATGGTAAGAATCCTAACTGGATCATTCCCAACAAACCCGATCCGATCGGAGGGCAACAAAGGTGGATGGATACAGTGGTAAAAATAGAGAAAGTATAAAAATTTTCATTTATCGGTTCTTACAAAGATTGTTCCTTGAACCGGATGAAGAATTTATAAACTTTCTGTTACAAAAATCCGAAGCGTTAAAAGAGATCGGAATCGAACTCGATGACGGCATAGATCTTGAAACATTGCAAACCGAATATACACGGTTGTTTCTTGGTCCTGCGGAACACCTGCCTCCCTATGAGTCGGTTTTCCTCGAAAGGAGGTTCTGGGGAACCCCGACTAATGACATACAAGATTTTATTCGGAGCATGGGACTTGAGTTAAAAAAGGATTTCAATATGCCTCCTGATCATGTTTCCATTGAGTTTGAAATTCTTGAGAAGATTCTCAGCAGTAAGGATCCGGAAATAAATGCGCAGTATATGGATTTTCTGAAAGAGCATATCGTATGGATTTTTGATTTCCTGACCCGGTTGATACCAAAAACCGACCTTAAATTTTACCAGACGGCTTTTGCCTTTTCGAAAGTGTTTCTTAAAGCGGAAATGTCATGTGGTTCGCTGGCCGTCGAGGAACGATGGAGGTGATGGCGGGAAACACGCCTTCGACAGAAATGGGGAGATGGACTCCGGTACCCGGTTCGATTCTTATCTTGATTTAACTTTCCCCTACTGTTTGATTGAACCCAAATTTAAACCTGTTCATTCTTCGTCGCTCTTGCGAACCAATATTGCCCGCGCCATTTCCTTATCCAGGGCGATATATGTTTGTCCTATCCTGAAGACATAGGATGGAAATTTTTGAACGGATTCAATATGGATCCCCGGCAAGATGCCCATGGCCATCAGTTTTTGCAATTTTTTACTGTTTTTCACGTGCAGGAAGGCGACGATTCCTTTTGCGCCTTTGTCCAGTTCGGTCGCCCGGATTACAAGCGGCTTCACGATTCTTTCCGCTTTCCGGCAACACCTGCCCGGAGGAATGGGTTTATGATGGGGACAGTAATTCGGGTGGCCCAAAAGCGTACAGATACTGTCCTCGACTTCACGGCGTAGTAAATGTTCAAACCGGCAGGCGGTGTCTTCCACCAGGCTTTCCTTTAAATCGAAGACGTCTACCATCAATCTTTCGGCCAGCCGGTGTCTCCTCACGGTCCTCTCCGCCTCCTTTAATCCGGCATTTCTTAATCTTATTCCATCATCGGAAATACTTATATATTTCCGGGCCAGGAGTTCTTTCATCTCGGGAGCATCTTTATCCTCTTTCAGTTCCTCCCAGTTAACCAACTCCTTACCCATTTCGTTATTCATTCGCCACAGGTATTCCAGGATTTCTTCCGCATTATCGCTTAGTCGCATTTTTTTTCGCTCTCCATTTTCGTAATAATTTTATTAGACCGGACTCATTCGGGATTTCATAACCACAATTGGGACACTTGATCAGGCCGCAGGGTCTGGAAACAGGGCAGCCCCCGCACGCTTTCATGCTATCCTCCTGTTTAAATCTGAGACCGCATAGCGGACATTTCATAAGGTCACCCCTAACGTGGTTAGAATCAGATTAACCAGGAAACCCACGAAGAAAGCAAAGGGGAAAATAAACGCGGCCATACCCAGCGCCATTTTCCAACCGCGTTCTTTTATGGTTATCGAAAATTGTGCTATGCAGGGCATAAAAAGGGCAATGGTAACAATCGATACCAACAACGGAACTCCGGTAAGGAGACCGGCGGTCTTGAGGTCATACAGTCCGGCGGCGCCGAAATCCCGTCGGAAAAAACCAAACAGAAAAGCGGTGGCCGCTTCCTTCGGCAACCCGATCCAGCTTGTTGGATAAGAAAGCAGATTCACAATCAAATCAAACAATTTCGTAATTTTTCCTATCCAGATGAAAACACTCGCAAGAATAAATAACGGCAATACTTCCTTGAAGTACCATTCCACCCGGGTGTACGTTTTGGTAAACACATTTGATAATTTCGGCCACCTGAGAGGGGGTACTTCCATATAAAAGAGGGGCGATTCACCGGGAATAATTTTGGCGGCTAAGTAACCGACCAACATGAAAACGAGTGCCATGACACCGGCGAATATCCACAACATTTCGACGTTACCGGAAAGCAAAACCAAAATTACCCCCAACTGGGCGGAGCACGGAATGGCCAACGCCAGCAAAAGGGTGGAAATGATTTTTTCCTTACGGGTCTCCAGGGTCCTGGTAACCATGGTTGCCATGGTGTCGCACCCGAACCCCAATACCACCGGGATCACCGCCCTTCCGTTAAGCCCGATCTTTTTGAATACCCGGTCGATAAGCATCGCCAGGCGCGGCAAATAACCGGTATCCTCGATAATCGAAAAAGCAATGAAAAAGGTTGCCACGATGGGCATAATAATGGCAATTGCGTAGCGGATACCCAGGGTAATAATTCCGTAGTCGTTCACGAAAAGGTCCTGCAATATCTTCCAGGGAATGATCATAGTGACAATCCGGGTGACATAGGGATTAATATAATTGCCGAAGATGGTCTTTTCCAGGAAATCCACTGCCACCTGGGCTCCGAAAACGCCGACAAATTCATACAGGGCATACAACACCAATAAAAGGAAAGGCAAACCGGTTACCGGAGACATCATCAGCCGGCTCAGCCGTTCCCGAAGACCGATTCGCCCCGGTTTGACGGCGATGGTTGACTTTTGCACGATTTCGTTGATGATTTGCTGTCTTTGTATCGTGATAAGATAATTCAGGGGTTCGCTGTATTCTTTTTTCGTTTTTTCAACGATCCCGTCGATCGCCGCTTTATTTTCTTCTTTCGCGAGCAAATCATTTATTTCCGAGTCGTCCTGAAGCAATAACAAAGCCAGGGATCGTTTGGAAATACGGTAATTGCCTCCGATCAATTCTGTTATCTCTGCTATCGCAGATTCGATCGTTGCGTCGTATCGAAAAACTTTACCGGACTTCTTCGGAATGTCAACAATAGCCTGGCGTAGATTATTCATTCCTTTGTTTTCGGTTGCAATGGTTGCGACAACCGGTATCCCCAGTTCGCTTTGGAATCTGTCCAAATCAATCTTTATTCCCAACCTATCTGCCTCGTCCATGAGATTCAGATCAAGTATTAAAGGCAATCCGGTTTCGATCAGTTGCAGGGTCAGATGAAGTGTCCTTTCCAGACTTTTTGCGTCGGCTACGTGTACAACGATATCGGAATTTTCATTCAACAGAATGGCACGGGCAACGCGTTCCTCTTCGGTAATGGGCAGGAGGGAATACATTCCCGGCGTGTCGATAATGCCCACATCCTTATTGTCAATTCGACCATTTCCCCGCGTGACTTCAACGGTAGTACCGGGATAGTTTGATACGGTGACATAATTGCCGGTCAAATTACCGAACACGACGCTTTTACCCACATTGGGATTCCCGACTAATATTACCCGTTGGCTGCCTTCAATTATTTCGCTGCCGGCGCTGTGACAGCTTGCTTCTTTTTGTTTGGTTCTGGTATTCATGGTGTCTGTTTCTTCGGTTCGTTGTTTTGGTATTTCATCTTATCAGTATTGATCAGGTTTTCCTTCACTTGCCGTTATCGGTAAAGTTTCTCGGATTTAGCTCATCCAATAAATTTTACGTTCATAATTCTTCCACGTGTTTTACACCTTCTTTAAAGAGATTATTTATGTGGTTATCGTCCAACGAGTAAAAAACCAACTTTCCTTCCTTCCGGTGTTTTACCAGTCTCATATTTCTTAATATCCTTAAATGATACGAGATGGCATGCTTTGTTTTCCCCAAAATATTGATTATGTCGCAGACGCATAGTTCTTCCTGTGATAAAGCGAAAATAATTTTAATTCTGGTCGGATCGCTCAGCACTTTGAAGGTTTCCGAAAGCATCTGCATTGTCGGTTCCGTCTTCATCTTTTTTTTGATGGCCGAAACCTTTTTTTCGTTCACAAAAGCGCTCTCACAAACTTCTTTTTCTTTTTGCATGTCATTGATCCCTGTTATGAAAGATAATAGTTAAGCAACTATTTAACTAAAATTTAATACGCATTACCATCGTTAATCAAGTTCGAAAAGAAGTTATTTTTAATACAATCGTGAGAAGTGGTTTTTATCTGATCCCCTCTTTGGTCCGACGAAGCCCCATAACCGATGGATAACTCATCCCTTTTCAATTACGCGTCTGTTTTCCGAATGCCCAACCCCGTACGAAGTATAGCGGGGTTGATCCCTGCCCGCCCGGTCAGTCTGCCTGCGATGACACAATTAGACAGGGCGGGGGTGTTCGACAATCGATGAAAATTGATTATTTTTGACTCTTGTCCACTGTTGGATTGAAAGATTTTTACCACCCCTTGACGAGGCGTCCCGGAATTTTAAATTCTTCTTGCCCTGTAGTATGGTACAGGGTGTTAAATTGCACTACAGGAAGGAGAACAAAGTGAACGCTTTTACCATAGGAACACTGGCAAGTAAAACAAAATTAAACATCGAAACAATTCGTTTTTATGAGCGGAACCGACTGTTGCCCGAACCAAAACGTTCACCGGCAGGTTATCGTATCTACACGGAAGAAGATGTAAATCGCCTCCACTTTATTATGATGGCAAAACGGCATGGCTTTTCCTTAAAGGAAATCAGGGAACTCCTGGATTTGCGTGTTGATCCCACGACTACCTGTGAGGAAGTGCGGCGGAAAGCCGAGGAGAAATTAACAGTTGTGGAAAGGAAAATCCGGGAATTGCGACGCATCAAACGGGCTTTAGCTGTGTTAATCGCAAGTTGTCAGGGGACGGGCCCCGAAGGGAATTGCCCTATTTTGCAGGCCTTTGAAAATGAGGATTGAAAACCTTCGGAACCCCGTACCATAGTACGGGGCGTTGTAGGGATAAAAAAAAGAAAAAAAGAAGAATTGAGGAATCACATGAAGACCGAATCAGCACGGATAAATGCTTCCCGGAAAGGGCAGGTGGGCGCGGTTTTGGCCGCTATCGCGGCTTCGATTTGCTGCGTGGGACCGTTGGTATTAATCGGCCTGGGGATTAGCGGCGCCTGGGTAAGCAACCTGACGGCGCTCCAACCTTTCCGGCCTTATTTAATGGTAGTTACAATCGCATTTCTGGCCTACGCCTTCTATAGTGTGTACCGGAAACCAAAGGCCGAGGATTGTGAACCGGGAAGCCTTTGTGCTAATCCAAAGTCGGAAAAGATGAACAAAATTTTATTATGGTTGGTTACGATTATTGTCCTGGGTTTGCTTGCGGTCCCGCATTTTACTTCCGTTATTTCTGCTGACAACACAACAACGGTTGTGGAAAGCACCGATACCAGGGAAGTGGTGCTCGATGTGGCCGGAATGACCTGTGCGGCTTGCCCGGTAACAATTCGCAAAAGTTTGGGCAACGTGGAGGGTGTTATCGAAGCAAACGTAAGTTATGAAGATAAAAATGCCGTCATCCGGTATGATACGACGAAAACATCAACCGGGGAACTTATTGAAGCGATCCGTAACGCCGGTTACGAAGCAACCGTTCGTTGATATTCAACGAAAAGAACAAGGTGGGAACAATGAAAACCAAGAACTTGAACCTGGCGATTAAAGGCATGACATGTGTCGATTGTGCCGGGAGTATCGCAAAACTTCTCAATGTTACCGGGATTGTGGATAAAAAGGTAAGTTTCGAAAAGGGATCAGCCGAAGTTACTTACAACCCGGAGAAAATATCTCCGGAGGAAATTTTTGCAATCATCAATGGGACGGAACAGTACCATGTTACCGGTTTCCATGTCGGGAACGGTATTGAAGGTGGGCCA
>JALUTR010000374.1 GCA_027021785.1 Fidelibacterota bacterium
TGCGGGAAGGCCGGGGGAGGAGAGTCCCAACCCTGCTATTCGAGGGATCGCGCTCGATGCCAGCGGTCGTTTCCGAGGGGAGTACAATGCTGGGCCAAATGCACCAAAATACAAGCGTTGGCTGGAAGAGGGGGGCACGTTAAAATACAACCCTGAAACAGGCGCCGTAATCTACGGAAAAAGACTCGAAACTACATCGCGCGGTGTGCAGAATGTAGAAATTGCATACCTACCTGGACTACATGGCGGAAACCGTTTTCCGGACTTTTCCGAGTATCGGGTGTACCAAACTCAGTTGCAAGCAGATTTACTAAAGGAAAGAGATCGACGCCAATTCAGCTTTGCAAATGAACAGTTGAGAAACGAAATAAAGATAAACCCTTATATAAGGAGCAGATTTTCAAGCGAACAAATCGCGGATATTCAAAACGGTCTTACCCCGGAAGGATATACGTGGCATCACCATCAGAATGAAGGAAGAATGGAATTGGTTGATAGATCGGTTCATAGAGAGTTCACTCACCGTGGCGGCAGGTCATTCTGGGGAGGGGGAGGTAAAAGACGATGAGTTCCATTAATTGGCTAAGTAGAAAGCCCCCTATAGACACAAGCCTCGTCAAGACGCTTGAACACAGTCTCGGTGTTTCTTTCCCAGAAAAGTACGTAGAAACTGTCTCAAAATTTCCGATGGGGCATCCAGATAAAACGTGCTTTGATATGTCAGATCGACAGGAAGCTGTTTTCAGTCGGTTTCTCGAAATTCCGCCAGATAATAGTGGAGGGATTTATTCAGACTATAGCTTTATTTCTAGAAACCTGGAAAGCAGCAGGATAATTCCCTTCGCGGAAGATCCTTTTGGTAATTTTATCTGCTTCGACTATCGCGATAAAAACTCCAATCCTTCGGTCGTTTTCTGGGATCATGAAGCCGATTCGGATGCTGGAGAGGAGTCCTTGAAGTTCATTGCGAATTCATTTGACGAATTCCTTGATATGCTCTATGAGCCCGATGATTAATCAACTTGTTTGATTTCATGTAACAACCGCAGACCAAGGTAGCGAAGGCATGTGGATGTGTCATGGCAAAACACTGAGCACAACGGAGCATGTTGCAAACTCCTTCGATGAATTTCTTGAACTTTTGAAACGTCACTGATTTCCGTCTTTCATCGGTGGCGACAACCTGAACCCAACCCGGCCCGCCCCAGCCTGGTGACCAGCCGCCGCCCCGCCCCGGACCACCG
>JALUTR010000375.1 GCA_027021785.1 Fidelibacterota bacterium
CATGTTGATGACCACGTTAACATGTCGGGGAAGTTAAACCCGAAATATTTATCGAAAATGAACATCTTGCGAGGGGTAGACATTCAGTCAATTCACAAGATGAAACAGGAACAAGGGGCTAATCCCTGATAAATGATGTAATACAAGATTTTCGGTTCATCGGGTTATCCGCAAGGTAAGAAAGATCGTAAAAGTAAAGGAACCGTTTATTTTTCGTGTTTTGTTACCGTAATAAACACGGAATCGGCGGAATATGAGCCGAAAATTCCCAAACCACCATCAATGTACATCGCTACCGGTTCGGGGTCCCAGGAGCTTCTTGACTGAGTTACGTATAGATCAAATAAATTGCGGTCAAGATTATATACTTTGATTACGTAAACCGCGCCATAATAGCGAAAATAATTATTGGGTATAACGATCCTTTCTTCCAGGGTGAAAAAATATCCTTCCGAAAAATAATTATGTTGGATCAGTTGCCAGCTATTATTGTATTCATCTCGTTCATCAATAGTCACCGCATAACCAAAACCTTTTTCGGCCGAATCAATTCCAAGTATTACCGTGTCACCGGAATCAATGTTAGTACCGTTAAAGGGAGATATTATATTAATATGAATTGCTCCCGGTACCGTTGTTGAGGCAGATAGTTGCTCTTCCTGATATTGGACTTCAAGAGAATAGGTTGTATTTGAGGTAACCACGAACCGATCTTGTTCGGACGGTCTATATATCCCGGCTTGTTCGGAATCTTCAACCAGGTTGACTTCCCAGCTATCCGTGGCTATAGTGATTTGTGCTCCGGATATCCATTTATGCGGGTCATCACGGTAATAAAGGTAATCGAAAAGATCATCACCGGAAATGGATTGTTTGAGAGATATGCTTTGGAAGGATTTACCTGCCGTAAGGTATCCTTCGACTATCAATTCGGGAGTGAAAGCATCGATTGGGTCCAAAGGTTTGTCACATTGCAACCCGCTAATACAAATTATTATAAAAAGGACGGTTTTATCGATCCGCATCATTATGCTCGAATTAAAAATAGGCTTTCACACTGATTGATGGAAATATTGGCATAAGTTTGGAATAAATAGATTCGGTTTTCCGGTTTATCATCAACCAGAGGCTGCTTTCCATACTGATTACATTGCGGTGGTTATAGGCATTGAAGATGGTGATCTCCAAATCCATTTTCCAGCGCTTAAACACATAATTTCTGACGAATGATATGTCAAGCCTGTGATAGGGAGGCAAAGTAAACTCATTCTCCCGGGAAAGTTGAAACATCAGCAGTTTGGATGATTGTGGGTTCAGACGATTGTCAAGACCGAAGATTCCGGTATAGGCCGTGTATGGCTGACCCGTGGCAAATATCCAATTCATGTTCAGCTTCCAATTGGAATTCAACCGGTATTCGGTAGTGAAATTGAATTCATGTAAGCGGTTAAAGCGCGCCCGGAAGTAGTAACCATTGTTAAAACCGGGATATCGACGCTTTGCAACCGAAAGAGTATATCCGATTTGGGCCGTTGCACGACTAAATGTTGTTGTCGCCAAGGCTTCAAAACCATAGCTATAACCATCACCCAAATAGAGGAATTCGTTCATCCGCTGGTATTTGTTTGGAGGAATTTTCAATCGAACTATGTTTGTAGTATTGTTGTAATACCACTCAAGATCTATTTTACCGCGGGGGGCACGGTATTCCGCTCCTCCCACCCATTGACGCGATTTTGAGGGTGGCACTTGACCTGCCACCGGTAACCATAGATCGACTGTACGCAGCAATAACAAAGTCGGCGGATTAACCATATGAAGATATTGCGTGTATTGTCCCCATCCGCCTTTCAACAACAAATTTTTTGTCAAACGGTAATGAAAGGCCAGACGAGCATCAATTCCAGATTGATTTTCCTTGTTGGTGATATTTACTCTCAATCCTCCTTGTAGAAGTAGCTTGGGTGAAATTTCCCAGATGTCCCGGAAGAAAAAATTTCCCAACAGTTGATTGCCGTCCAATCGATTTACCTTATTGTGGTATATTCCATCGGAATTGTATTGGTAGTTATAGCTGTTGACTGCCATACCCACGGTCAGTTGATGGTAGTCGGTTCCCATATATTGTAGTACAGCCTTCACTCCTGCGTCACGGAGAAAGTTGCTGTAATAATAGTAATCGTCCCCCGGGATACCGGGGGTAATGTACATCAAAAGTGTATTAGTGGCGTTAATTTTCGTTGTATAGCGCGTGTCATATACTTGGATTGTGGAATACCAGGCGGGTGAAATCAGGTGTTCCCATTTCCCGGTAAACATAACATTTTTCCAGGTGGAATACATCAGATCCTCAACGGAATCAAGGGATTTGTCAAACTGCAAATCGGGACTGAAATTATCCAGGTAATCGGAACCGGTGAAAACACTAATCATGACTTTGTCTTTTTCAGTTACTTGCTGGGTAATTTTAAGTTGTAGATCACGAAAATAATAATCCGGTACACCAGCGGCATTCAGGCCTATTTTGTTCAATAAGGCTATTACGTAATCGTAATAAGTTCTTCTCCCTGCCATGAAAAAAGAACCTTTGCCAAGGGGCCCTTCAAGATTGAATTGATTGGAAATTAATCCCAGTCGAATACTGCCGGTGATTTTTTCCCGATTCCCATCTTTGTTGATAATGTCCACAACCGAACCGTTCCTGCCAAAAAAAATCAGTGGAGGGTTTCCTTTGATTATCCGAACGTTTTTAATTGCTTCGGTGTTGAACATGCTAAATGCGCCAAACAAGTGAGACGGAAAGAAAACCGGAGCGCCATCAATTAAAAACAAAGTCTGATCGGGATCACCTCCGCGGATATTAATCTTTGATGATAATTCATTCTCGAAGGTAATACCCGGCAAAGAGGTCATCACGCGCGTCAGGTCTCCTTCACCAACCACCGGTATGGCGTCGATTCTTCGTGGATCAAGAGTAATTAAACTGGTGGTAATATCGGTTTTTTTATCTGCCCAAACTTCCACAGACGTAAACTCAATACTGGCCGGTTCCATTTTGATCGTTAATGTAGTTAACTTGCCCGGTTCAATCTGAATTTTCTCTTGGAAAGTCTCATAACCGATGTAAGTAAAAGTAATCATGGAGGGACCGGGCGGTAATTGTAAATAAAAATATCCACCGGAGTTGGTGGTTGTTCCTTTTCCGGTGTTCTCTTCAATTATATTCGCATAAACAAGGGGTTCGCCGGTTTGTTTATCGATAACATATCCATTAATGGATCCTGTATTTTGGCAGAATAATACCTGGATAAATGTTAAGAACACCAGCAAAAATTGCTGATATTCTGACGGCGATTCGTTAACGGATTTTATTTTTGTCAATTTCCTGATTACTTACCTACATGCTATCGGTGGTTATATAAACATTAATTTCCTTACATATTTGGCTTTGGCTGCTTTATAAATAGATTTTCTTTTTAACACTTTTACGCTACCTATGGATCATTGTTTGTTCACTTTGTTTCGCAGACCATCACTGCCTTTCGATATGTTTATTCTACTATCCAAATATCTTCCCGTTTTCGTCCGATTGTTACACCAAGATCTAGCAATGCGTCTATTGCAGCTTCCCTAACAAAATAATGCTTCATTCCCAAGGCTATTACATCGCCCGAATGCCTTTCAAATGTTTCTTCCACATAGAAAGTATCCTTCAGTGCCTTTTCCAATAAACCTATGGATTCTCTTAGACCAATTTTACCCAGCGCAAAGGCGGCATATTCCCGGATGTAGGGATCGGGATCACTCTCCAACAATTTCATCGTTTCGGTAAAATAAGTGTCTTGACCGGCCAGTCCTATCGTAATCCGGAACCACTTTCCGACCTTATTGTCTTGATTTCTTTGCGCCAGAACATTTATCTTGCTCAAGATACCAGGAGGGCTTTTCGCCAGAACCCGACACGTCTGTCCGAGAAGAAAGGCCCCCCTCGGTTTGATTCCCATCCAGTAATCCTCAGAGTATGGCTCAGTCGCCCATTGGGTAACAAACTCGATAAGAATATCCCACCCCCGTTTCGTGTTCATTTTGCCGATAAACTTGATTGCTTCCAAAGTTACACGACGATCATAACCGAATCCCCTGGGCAAATCATTGCTGCTGATGATACCTTTTAAAATAGATAACAATTCGCTCTCGTCTTCCTGAAACAGTTTTCTTTGCAGTGAGTCTCTTTTAACTGAATCGATGGAAATATTGTGGAGATTTATCAATATTTTCTTGACTTCAGATTCGTTAATCTGCCCAAACGTAGGTATAACAAAGCCGATAACAATTATGATCAGGAACAATTTTTTTCTAAACAAATTCTCTCCTCCCTATTACCACTTTTTCCCCGGGATAGGACCAGTCTTCATTATCTGCGAATTTCTGAGCAAAAATATGCTGTGATGGTAAATAATATAACAACCCCGTTACAAATGCGATTCTTATGGAGACCAATAAGCTGTTAATTACCTTTAGATTGCCTGCGTTCCTCATCTATTTACCTTACTATGACAGCCATCATTGTACTGTAATATCTTCATTCTTCTATCCAAAATTCGAACCCTTTTCGTCTGACTTTTACTCCCATTTTTCTCAAGGCACCCGCTGCCGCTTCCCGAACATAATATATCTTCTTTCCCAGGTTTACTACATCACTTGCAGCCGTCTCGAATGTTTCTTCCACATAGAAAGTATCTTTCAGCGCTTTTTCCAACATACCGATAGATTCCTTTCGACCAATTTCCCTTAATGCGAAAGCAGCATATTCCCGGATGTAGGGATCGGGATCACTCTCCAACAATTTCATCGTTTCGGTAAAATAAGTGTCCTGACCGGCCAGTCCTATCGTAATCCGGAACCACTTTCCGACCTTATTGTCTTGATTTCTTTGCGCCAGAACATTTATCTTGCTCAAGATACCAGGAGGGCTTTTCGCCAGAACCCGACATGTCTGTCCCAGAAGAAAGGCTTCCCTCGGTTTACCAGCCATCCAGTAATCTTCAGAGTAAGGCTCAGACGCCCAGTGGGTAACAAATTCTATAAGAAGATCCCACCCACGTTCAGAGTTCATTAAACCAACGGTATGGATAGCTTTATATATTATCTTGGTATCATAACTGAATTCCCTTGGCAAATCTTTACTGCTGATGATACCTTTTAAAATAGATAACAATTCGCTCTCGTCTTCCTGAAACAGTTTTCTTTGCAGTGAGTCTCTTTTAACTGAATCGATGGAAATATTGTGGAGATTTATCAATATTTTCTTGA
>JALUTR010000376.1 GCA_027021785.1 Fidelibacterota bacterium
GTGAATCCCGAATCCTTACAATCCGGGATTGACTCGGTCCTGGTGGAAATAAACCGGCAAATGTCCACCTATCTGGAACAAAGTGAAATCAGTCAATTCAACCGGTCGCAAGAGCTGACCCCTTTTTCTGTTTCGCCTGAATTCGCCGCCGTTGTGCAACGGGCGCTCGAGATATCGGCCCTGACGAAGGGCGCCTTTGACATCACCGTAATGCCCCTGGTGGATTTGTGGGGCTTCGGTCCCCGCCACTCCCAGGATGATCAAATCTGGTCTCCTCCGAAAGCCGCTGAAATTGAAATAATGTTACGGCAAATCGGATATGACAAACTTTCGGTATCAAATGGAACCATCCGTAAGGCCATTCCCGGCCTCAAACTCGATGTCAACGCCATAGCCAAAGGCTACGGCGTTGATGCCCTCGCGAATTACCTGACGAGACGCGGGTTCAATCGATATTTAATAGAAATCGGCGGTGAGGTCCGTTGTCGGGGAGAAAATCCAAAGGGCGAGCCCTGGCTGATCGGAATAGACCAACCCCGTTTGGGTTCGATGCCGGGCGCCGATATCCGCACTACCATTCCGCTGGAAAATAATGCGCTGGCGACTTCCGGGGATTACCGTAATTATTTCGAATATCAGGGAGAATATTATTCCCACGCGATTGATCCCCGGACGGGATATCCGACGCAATCCGAAGTGGCGTCGGCCACGGTTATGGCTCCCACCTGCATGGATGCCGACGCTTTGGCAACCGCATTGATGATTTTGGGAGAAAAAGAAGGTTTGAATTTGATTGAATCATTGGAAGAAGTGGAAGCCCTGATCGTGCTCAGAAATCGCGACGGTCAATTCCGGCAACGGATTTCTTCCGGGATGAAACTGAGTAAATAAGGATTATAGGATATCAGGCGGGGTGTGGGGACTGCTTTCGCAATGGCCGGCGTCACCACCACAAACGGAACAATTGCCGGTTCCTCCGCAGGAACCCCTGAGGGGCCGGTTCCCGAAGAGAATTCCGATCGCCAACCCCAGGAGGGCGATGCCGACAGCAACTATGGAGAGTACGATTTCCATGAACAAAGTTACGAAACTATTTGAGTATGGTTCCATATTAAGCCCAAAAGGTTTTTTCCGTAACCTTTATGGGATAAAACCGTTAATTTTGCGCTCATTATTTTCAATAACAGGATAGTGGTATGGTTGCTATGAAAAAACATCAGGCTTTGGCTCGGCGGTGGTTGTCAGTCTTTTTCCTGGCGGTACCTGGGGTAATTATGGCTTCCGGCGGCGGGCATACATCGATTCCTCATCTGGACGGTTCCGATTTATCGATTATATGGATGATCCCCTTTGCGGGTATCCTCTTGTCGATCGCCGTGTTTCCCCTGGTCGCCCCGCGGTTTTGGCATCACAATTTCGGCAAGATCTCGTTCCTGTGGTCAGTCATTCTTATCGTTCCCTTCTTTTTTAAGGAAGGATTGTCAACAACCATCTATGAGTTGTTGCATACCGGCCTGTTGGAATATATTCCTTTTATTATTCTGTTGTTGGCGTTGTTTACCATTTCGGGTGGTATTCGCCTAACCGGTCGTCTGGTCGGCAGTCCCGGCGTGAATCTGGTTATTTTACTGATCGGAACCTTTTTGGCCAGTTGGATGGGTACGACCGGCGCCGCGATGCTTCTGATCCGCCCCCTCCTGCGGGCCAATAAATGGCGCAGGCACAGAGTCCATACGGTTGTGTTTTTCATCTTTTTGGTGGCCAATATCGGCGGGTCGTTGACGCCGTTAGGGGATCCGCCGCTTTTCCTGGGATTCTTGAAAGGGGTGGATTTCTTCTGGACCACCACAGCGATGTTTTTGCCCATGTTCTTTATGGTGACAACGCTCTTGATTCTATTCTTTATAATGGATTCGTATTATTACCGTAAAGAAGACCTGAGCAAAATTGAGTCCTTTCCCGGCGATAAAAAATTGGGGTTGGAAGGATCATTTAATTTTATATTGTTGGGTGGGGTGATTGCATCGGTTCTTTTAAGCGGATTATGGAATCCTCATCAAACCATTACGATTTATTATGTGGAGGTGAAATTGCAAAACCTCGTACGCGATATTTTACTGCTTTTATTAGCAGTCGTGAGTTGGCGCCTTACTCCTATGGTTGTTCGAAAAGAGAATGAATTTACCTGGTTTCCTATCCTGGAGGTGGCGAAATTATTCGCGGGGATTTTTGTGACCATTATTCCCGTCATTGCTATTCTTCGCGCCGGGGTCGATGGGGCAATGGCATCGGTGATTGAATCATTAACCCGCAATGGGGAGCCTTGGAATGCCATGTACTTTTGGCGAACCGGTGTTTTGTCGAGTTTTCTTGATAATGCGCCGACCTATCTGGTGTTCTTCAATGCCGCCGGCGGAAATCCCGTTGAACTGATGGGGCGGTTTCATAATACTCTCCTGGCAATTTCCGCCGGGGCGGTTTTTATGGGCGCCAATACCTACATTGGCAATGCGCCTAACTTCATGGTTAAATCAATTGCACAGGAAAGCGGACTCGAAATGCCCAGTTTCTTTGGGTATATGTTGAAATATTCATTGCCGATACTGATACCGCTGTTTGTCCTGATTACCTTTATATTCTTCTGATGCGTATTTCGAAGGTCACTACCAAAACCGGCGACCGGGGACAGACTTCGTTGGGACAGGGAGAAAAAGTATCGAAATCGCACCCGCGAATTCAATGTCTGGGTGGTGTGGACGAGTTGAATGCCCAGGTCGGTCTTTCTATTGTCGCTTGTAAGGATACATTGATCATCGCCGAATTAAAATCAATCCAGAACGATTTATTGAATTTAGGAGGGGAAATTGCAACCCCGAATTTGGGAAAATCGTTATTGCCGGAACAACGGGTGGAGTTTCTTGAGCAAAAAATCAAAGAAATGAACAAGGAATTACCGCCCCTGAAGGAATTTATTCTGCCCGGCGGAGATGAATTTTCGGCCCGTTTGCACGTAACGCGTACCGTGTGCCGACGGATCGAACGCGATGTGGTTGGATTGCCGCCTGAAGAAACGGATATTCATCATCCGGTTTGGTTAAGGTATCTGAACCGCCTGTCCGATTATTTCTTTGTGCTGGCGCGGTTTCACAACCACAAACAGGATGTTAAGGAAAACATGTGGGAGCGAACACCCTGAGTTGAATTATCCTTTTGATCCGAATTTATTTCACAAATTTGTGAATACATCATCCTCCTCCGCGTTCCGCGGGGATTTTCACGGGCGGCATGTCAGGTTAGAATAATTACAAAAAAACACCTAAATTTTATGTCTTATTTGAAATGAACAATGGTTGATTGGAATAACGTAAATAAATTCATTAATGAAGCCCGGCAAATATTGTTGACCACCCATGAGAAACCGGATGGAGACGGTTTGGGTTGTGCGGCCGCGATGTACTATTATTTGACCGGCCGGGGGAAAGATTGCCGGGTTATTAACCATTCACCCTTGCCTGCCGAATACCGGTTTTTGGATCCCGACGGCTTATTCGAAACCTATGATCGGGAAACCCACGATGCCTGGCTGAAGAAAACGGATTTGGTAATCATTTTCGACGTGGGTGATTATAAACGTTTACAGTCAATCGGTAAGGCCATTCAACGCTTTGCTTTAAAAACCCTTAATATTGATCACCACCCCTATCCCGGCGAACCGCCTTTTTCGATGAATGTGGTGGATGAAAAGGCTGCCGCCACGGGAGAATTATTATACAATTACCTGAAAACGGTAACGGAAGGTCCCTTGCCAAAAGAGCTATGTGTCGGACTTTATACCGCGATCATGACCGATACCGGTTCTTTTCGTTACAACAATACAAATGTCCGCAGTCATGAGATCGCGATCGAATGTATCCGTTCCGGAATTGATCAGAGTTATATTTATCAACAGGTCTATGAATCCCATTCTCCCGCTCGCATGAAACTGCTTGGTAAAATCCTGAACAGTTTGCAATTTGATTTGGGAGGGGAATTGGCATGGTTTTCAATCAATGCAACCATGCTGGAGGAAGCGGGAGCGACAAAGGAAGATGTGGACGGTTTTACCGATTTTATACGAACGATACGAGGGGTGGAAGTAGCCCTTATGGTTTTTCAAAGCAATCATCATACGTGCCGTGTTAATTTTCGTTCAAAGGGGAAATACGCGGTGAATGATATCGCCAAATCCCTGGGCGGGGGCGGGCACCGTTTCGCGGCCGGGGCGGTTGTCGAAGGTCTGTTGGATACGGTTGTTCCCAAAGTCCTGAGCGAGACGAAACAGTCCCTCATAAGTCAAAACGGTCGGGACCGATGAAAATATTTGTTGCCAAAGATGCCGGATATTGTTTTGGTGTACGGGATGCGGTAAACCTGGCTTATACGACCGCCCGGAAACACGGGGAAGTGTATATGCTGGGGCATATTGTTCACAATGAAAATGTAGTTCGGGATTTGGAGAAAGTCGGTACCAGAGTGGTGGAAGCGCTTGACGATGTTCCCCGCGATAAACCGGTCCTGTTCCGCGCCCACGGAACGGCGCCCGATGTCTGGAATCAGGCGCGCGAAAAAGGTTTGAATATCGTAGATGCCACATGTCCCCTGGTCATTGAAATTCACGAGGAAGTGCGTAAATTGGAAGCCGAGGGACGTAAGCTCATCATTATCGGCGATCATGGCCATGATGAAGTCGTCGGAATTGCCAGCCAGGTGCGCGATCCGATCATCGTCGCCACGCCGGAAGAAGCGCGAAAACTGCGTAAAATGAAACGGGTCGGGGTGGTGAGTCAATCCACACAGATGATTGAAAACGTGCAGGCAATTATTAATATTTTGATGACGAAAGTATTCGATTTACATTTTGTAAATACGATTTGTTTTCCAACCAAACGGAACCATGAACAAATTAAGGAATTGGCCTCCATGGTCGATGTTATGATTGTCATCGGATCCTTTACGAGCGCAAATTCCAACCGGTTAACACAGTTATCTCTGGAACGCAACCCTAATTCATATCAGGTAACCTGTGCTGATGATTTGGTTCCCGAATGGTTTGCGGGAGTCGAAACGGTGGGTATTTCAGCCGGCGCTTCCACTCCGGACAAAATAATAACTGAGGTAATTAATGAGGTTAAAAATATCGGTAAGATAAAAGAGGAGGAAATGGTCTATGGATAAAGGATCATTTGAAGTAAAAGTCGGTCTGGCGGAAATGCTTAAGGGTGGTGTAATCATGGATGTGACTACCCCCGAGCAGGCCAGGATTGCCGAATCTGCCGGGGCGGTCGCCGTCATGGCCCTGGAGCGCATACCGGCGGACATCCGGAAAGACGGCGGAATCGCCCGGATGAGCGACCCGTCCATAATAAAAAGTATCCAGGAAGCGGTGTCAATCCCGGTCATGGCCAAGTGTCGGATCGGGCACTTCGCCGAGGCCCAGGTCCTGGAAGCCCTGGAAGTGGATTTTATTGATGAGAGTGAAGTCCTGACACCCGCCGATGAAGCAAATCATATCTGGAAACACGATTTTAAAGTGCCGTTTGTTTGCGGAGCGCGTGACCTGGGCGAAGCATTGAGACGCATCGGTGAAGGGGCGGCCATGATCCGCACCAAGGGTGAGGCCGGAAGCGGCAATATCGTCGAAGCGGTACGCCATATGCGCCTGATTCAAGCGCAGATAAAAGAATTAACGGTAATGAGTCAGGATACGTTAATGGCGCGCGCCAAGGAACTTGGCGCCCCGTTTCACGTTGTTCAGCAGGTGGCCAAACTGGGGAAACTACCGGTGCCGAATTTCGCGGCCGGCGGCATTGCCACGCCCGCTGACGCATCCCTGATGATGCAATTAGGCGCCGAATCGGTTTTTGTGGGCTCCGGAATTTTCAAGAGTGAAGATCCCGCCCCGCGCGCCGAATCGATCGTGGCGGCGGTGACCTATTACAACGATCCCGAAAAGTTGGCGGAAATTTCCACCGGCTTGGGGTCGG
>JALUTR010000377.1 GCA_027021785.1 Fidelibacterota bacterium
TACAACCTGCCGATGATCATTGGTTCCGAAAAAACGGTCAACTTCAGGCAATTCTTTTTGTAACGCGTCGCGATATCGTTCCGACAGGCATCCCATCACGACCAATTGCTTCAATCCGCCCTGTTTCTTGAGTTCCGCCGCCTGCAAAATCACGTCGATTGATTCTTCCCTTGCCTGGTCCAGGAAACCGCAGGTATTGATCACAATCGTTTCCGCTTCTTCAGGATCATCGACAATCTCTATCGCGGACTTCTTCAAACCTCCCAACAGTACTTCCGAATCGACCAGGTTTTTCGCGCACCCGAGACTGATTATGTTAACCGTCGGTCGTTTCTCTTCACTCATGATCGCTTCCGAAAAGAGACTTCACATATTCCCCGGAAACGAAGGGGTAAAGGTCTTCCAATTGTTCACCGATACCCACGAATTTCACGGGAATTTGTAATTGGTTGTTCAGTGCGAATATGATTCCCCCCTTCGCGGTCCCATCCATCTTGGTTAAAATCGCTCCGTCAATCTGCAGATGCTCGGTAAAAGTCCGGGCCTGCACCAGGGAATTTTGCCCCAGATTGGCATCAATCGTTATGAACGACCGCACGGCAAACTCGGGGAAACGGTCCCGGATCACGCGGTACATTTTGTTCAACTCCGCCATCAGGTTTTTAGCCGTGTGTAATCGGCCGGCGGTGTCGATAAGGGCCACATCCGCCTGCATGGCCTTCGCCGCCGTTAAACCGTCGAAAAGGACCGCCGCCGGTTCCCGCGACTGCTCATTGCAAACCAGGCGGATATTCAAACGGTTCGACCAGATCTTCAACTGTTCCGCCGCCGCCGCCCGATAGGTGTCGGTGCCAATCAGGACAACTTTCCTTCCCTGATTGCGGTAATAATTCGCCAGTTTGGCGGTAGTCGTGGTCTTACCGGTCCCATTCACCCCCACCACCATTACCGCCACCGGATACGAAGTATCCCCACCGGAACCTGAATCCCCGGGGAGCAGGGAAATCAAATGTTCTTTTACGGCGGCAGTATAATCCTTACCGGCATTCTTCCGGACAACTTCCACGATGGATTCGACGGTCTTAATTCCCAAATCGGCGGCAAGTAATGAATCTTCCAATTCTTCCAATGACTCCCCATCCACCCGCCTTCGCCCCAAGGCGACGAAAGCATCGGACAGAGATTCGCGGGTGCGTCGCAACGCGTGGAATAACTTATCCAGGAATTTCAAAGGGGATCAGAGATGTTTTAATTGATTGAAAAAAGTCTTCAGATAGAACAGCCAACTGATTACCAATAAGCCAAACGCTCCCCAGAGAGAAAGGACCCGCAGCCAATCCAGGTATTGAATCCGGAAAATATGCAGCGTGATGGTCAGGGCGGAAACCCCTATCGCCCATTTGCCAAAACGATTGGAACTCATGACGAATTGCGTGTGATTTATCAAATACACAGCCGGTATGGCGATGGTTAAGTACCGAATTAAATACACAATGAAAAACCAGGCCGGGAAGCGGTTAAAAAGCACCAGGTAAAAGGAGACCGTTATCACCACGATAAAATCGGCAATCGGATCCAACCATTTCCCGATATGGGTTACCTCATGCGCCCGACGCGCGAAAAAACCATCCAGGGCATCGGAGGCCACGGCAATGACGATTAAAATAAACGTGATCATTTTCCATTCGGGGAACCGTAGTGAATAGATAATGGGAACGGCCATAAAAGCCCTCATCAGGCTGATAAAATTCGCTACCGTCAATATCCTTTCGGGATCCGTGATCTTTACTTTGTTGGTATGGTCACCCAAGATATACTTTTTCTTTTCGGATTAACGATTGATCATCCAACGAAAAAATGAAATCGCAACAACAATTAACAAATTCATTATCGTGGGAAACAATGATCAGGTGTTTATTCAACAAAATTTTATGCAAATAACGATACAAAATTAACCTCTGTTCCCACCCTAAACCAAATGTTGGCTCATCAAGAATTAAAACATCATACTCACAGTGGGTTAAAATAATGATCAATGCCAATCTAAGCGTTGACCAGGGGATATCCAAGGCATAACGATCCTTCACCAGTTCCCAATTCACCCGGTAATTCAACAAGGTTTTCAGACATTGTGTTCGCCTGTTGGGAGTCAACTTTCCTTCCGCCTCCAGATCGGCCAGGAAATTGTCCGGGGTATCGGCGCCCAACAGTCGTTCCGGGAACTGATCCAGATATCCGACATCCGGCTTCGAATTCGTCCCGAGGCTCATTTCCAGGCGTCCTTCCGTCGGCTTAAGCAACCCCAGCATAATCGCTGCCAGCGTTGTCTTTCCGGAGCCGTTAAGTCCGACGACCCCCAGGCTGCGAATGTTCTTTCCACGCATGGTCACCTTTTCGAGCAGCGGGATATCATCGTAACCGAACGTTAAATTTTCAGCGGCAACGGACATAAATCCCGGTTTCATTTTTCCTTTCGGGTAGCGCAGGGAACGGTACGATTTGACATTCGCAAAAGACGCAAGAGTCAGTTCACTGGCAGTGACGCCGAATTGCAGGTCGGAATATTCGGAAGTGAACCAGAGAACGATCAGGTTGTTTCGGTTAATGTACTCATTTATCCGGCCCACGATTTCCCGCTTATAACGGTTGTTTAAAAACGACAACCCATCGTCAATCACGATGAATTTAGCCGGTGTGCTGAACCCCGTTACGATGTTCAGCAGTTCCTTTTCACCGCCGCTGAGTGTAATCGGATGCCGGTTCCAATCGGTCGAAAAAAGCAATTCCTTTTTTATCTCCTTCAACCGGGTCTGAATCTTGTCGGTATCCTTCTCATGACATTCCAGGGAAAAGGCCAGCTCCGCCTTGATGGTCGGACTGACAATCTGGCTCTCCGGGTTTTGCAGGATCATTTGAACCGGCTGAGGTTTGGTATGAATATCGAGCGTGAAATTGGTCCTGCCGGCAATCGGAAGACCGATTAATTGCCGGATGAAATTCGTTTTCCCCACTCCGCTTTCGCCATAGATAACGTGCAATCCGGGAGGAAACTCGACAAACTGTTTCTTTTCGGAGAATTTCCGGAAATAGATCGAAAATGATAACGTATCAGTCACGGATAATGCTTCGTACTACACGGGTGGCGGACCCCAGGTTTTTGTGGATTATATCCGTGGCGGCATAACTGGCTTTCAAAAATTCGTTTTTATCATGGAACAAGTGCTTAATATGGTTATACACTTCTTCCCCGGAGGAAATGGAGTACCCTCCCCCGGCGTTGATCAAGGCCTCCGCCTCCGGCGAATTCCCATACCGGGGACCGAACAAAACCGGTAACCGGGCGATTGCCGGTTCCATAACATTGTGCACACCGGTGGAAAACCCGCCGCCGACATAGGCAATTTGTCCCTGCCAGTACAACTTTGACAAAACACCAACCACACCAACCACAACGACACGAGCGCCGCTCAGTTTCAATTTTGTTTTCGATCGCAATATTCGTGTCGTAAAACCCTGTCCCTTGAACAGACCGACCGAATATTCCACGTATCGCCGTGACGGTTCGTGGGGGACCCAGAGCAAGGAGATTTCCTCATCTTCCTTCAATAAGTTTATGATCGCGTCCACGATCACCGTTTCGTCTTCCGGCCAGACGCTACCTACCACGATCCGTTTATCGCGCAGTAAAACCGAAATTGTTCGTTCTTTTGTGAATTGATCGGCCCGTTTTTTCACCTGGTCATAACGCGGGTTTCCCAGGACCCGGATCAGGGGACTCCGTTTCGGTTTGACTATTTTCTGCAGCCGCAAATAGTCTTCCTTGTTGATCGTATAGATCGAGGCAAACGATTGGTACACCGAGCGGTAAAAACTGTGTATTCCCGGGTACAGCTTACTGGTCCCCTTCGCAAAATGCGCGGCAAATATGGTGGTGTGAATTTTTCGGTGGTGGGCGACCCATATTAAATTGGGCCAAATATCGTAAGCGGCAAAAATAATCTTTTTGGGCTTAACAATTTTCAATGCCCGGCGAACGCTCCATACAAAATCGAAAGGCAGGTAAATTTTACAGTCGATATTGTCATCTTTCACGTTTTTGTATCCCGAAGGCGAGAAGAAGCTCACCAGGATCACCGAATTGGGCTCGATTTCACGCAATCCGGCCACTACCGGGCGAACCTGCTCATATTCGCCATGAGAAGCGGCATGGAACCAGTAAACGGTTCGCGGGCGATTATCGCTCCGCGGGAAAGCCTTTTTCAGACGGGGTATCGTGTTTCGCCGCCCCTTATACCCTTCACGCAACTTGTTATGGAATAAGGAACCCACCAATCCGAACAGAAACAATAAGGGGTAAAGAATGAGATTATACAAGGTCGCCCAGAAAATTGTCATACCGCAAACTTCCTTTTTAATCCGGATCCTTCACCGCGAAACCGCGAAACACAGAGTTGATTAATAAATATGAAGTTACATTGATTATAATCGGCAATGCTTCGACGTGAATTTTTGAAATTAGTTTCTGTCGACATAATCATTATCAGCGTTTATTCCCCGGATGTTTGCTGCTGAGGTCGCATATCCCGACTTTCCGTAGCCTGAGTCAAGGTAAATTGTTCCGGACCAAATCGGGTTTCAGTAATGTCATACAATATTGTTCTTTACGATAACATGGTTTTTTGCCGTTTTGGGAGCACGGCCGGCACCAGAGATCGCTCACCTGGCAGGTTCTGGAACCCGGTAAATTCGTTCCTCCCCCGGTTTCAACGGATGTCGGTCCCAGAATCATCGCGACCTTTACACCCAAAGCCTCGGCGGCATGGACCAGTCCCGTATCGCTGCCGATAACCGATTTCGCCCGCGACAGGATCGCCATCGCCAGGCGAAGGTCCGTTTTTCCACGCAGGTTGACGAGTTCGGGAACCGACGCGGCCAGGCGATCACAAATGGTATCTTTCGCCCCGCCCAGCACGATCATGCTGCCGGGATCGGTTTCTCTTATGTCTTCCATCAATTCGCGATAATAATCCAACTGCCATATTTTCTGTTTCCAGGCCGCTCCGGGAACAAAAACAATATAATCATTCAATACCCCGTGGGCGCGCAGATAGTCGCTCGCTTGTCGTTGTTCGATTGCCGAAACGTTTAATTTCGTTTGCGGGAGAGAGGACCAATCATCCACAAAGTCCCTTATCGGCTGATGCAATAACCAACGCTGGGAAAAACAGTCGGGAAAGTGATTCAGATGAAACTGGAATAGTTTAAGGCGCAGCCAACGTGGTTTCTGCAATACCCGGACTGCGGTTGAACGGATTCTCCGCCTGATTATTTGGGACCGTAAGGTATTGTGTAAATCAACCACCAAATCGTAACCGGCATCATTCAAAAAATGGCCGACCGTTGTCAACTGCCAATAGGTTGCCGCTTTTTCCAAACTGATGATCCGATCAATATGCGGATGGCCTTCCAACAGGGGGACAAACAGTTCCAACGTCAGAAAATGGATATTTGCGGCCGGGAAAGCTTTCCGGATTGTGGCCAGAGGGGAGGTTGTGAGAACAATATCGCCGATTGAACTGAATCTGATTACCAGGATCTTCAATGGAATGATTAACCGGAGAAAGAATAACTATTTACCCGGCTCCGGACAGTCGTTATTAACCCCCGGGCAACAGCGTTTGCCTGCGGTAATGACGATAAAAGTTGGGGGGTATTAAACATTGGACACGTTCTTTTTACGATTCAACATGTATCCGGAGTAATATGATGACGTCTACCATGATAACCGATATTTACCAAAGATGGTTTACCGATCATCGTTCCAGAACTATTCAGACACAATCTATTTTGTCCGTTGGGCGTTGAAAGCGATTAAATCAATCATCGATTGTTTAAAGGGGGAATCCGGATAGGGAGCGATGGCTTCAATGGC
Organism: Fidelibacterota bacterium; assembly: GCA_027021785.1. GTDB lineage: Bacteria > Fidelibacterota > Marinisomatia > Marinisomatales > JAADGP01 > JAADGP01. The sequence goes on from JALUTR010000377.1 coordinate 5,933, forward strand.
CTGATTGGAATATTCATCAATCTTTCGCTGGGCATAGGCGAAACCACCGGCACTATCGATAATATCGCGCAATTCCTG
>JALUTR010000378.1 GCA_027021785.1 Fidelibacterota bacterium
GCCCGGTCCGTTTGCCTTAAAAAAAAGTGATTACCTGGTCCCGGTGCAGCAGAACGGCTTCGTAAGCCATATTGTCAATATTAACCGGCGGCTCAATTTCCGTAACCGGTCCATCCGTTAAACGAATCGCCTGTCCCTCCGGGGAAAAGAACCCCCTGGTTAAATGTCCTTTCATGATTCCCCGCTGTTTTGATTCCATTACCATGAAGACCTCGTTGCCGTCAAACACCAGCGCTTTGTAGTCTTCAAAGCCCGAAATCCGCTTTTCATAATCGGGAGCAATGAACTTAATTTTTTCAGGAACAATGGCTGCGCCCGGTTCCCCCACAATGTGCCCCGGCAACAGGCCTTCAGGAATCGAATGAACATATCCTTGGGGATATTGGGGTAATAACATAAAATCGTTTCCGAGCCAGGCCAGGACGGATATTTCTTGTGTGGAATGGGTTATCTCTCCGGCCGGTTGAAAATTAACAACCGGAAACTCTTTACCGGGGAGGGAAACCAGGGATAGAAAGAGGAACAGAAATAATCGAACAGAGTTTATCATAGCGCTGTAAATTTGAGGAAGAATTTTACGCTTCTGAGCGTCAGTCACAATGCTAAATTTCGAAAAAGCACGGAAAACAATGGTCGAGAACCAGATTCGCCGTCGCGGAATTCAGAATCGCCGACTGCTTGAAGCGCTTGAATCCGTACCGCGTCACTTGTTTGTATCCGAAAATCAATATCCCTTTGCCTACGAGGACGGCCCCCTCCCGATTGGTTACGGACAGAGCATCAGTCAACCCTACATTGTCGCCTACATGACGGACGCCCTGCAGGTTGAAAAAACTCACACCGTGCTGGAGATCGGCACCGGCTGCGGATATCAGGCCGCGATTTTATCGCATCTGGCGCGAAAAGTCATTTCGCTCGAGATCATTCCGGAACTGGCAAGGGAAGCCCGAAAGCGGTTGCGGCAATTGGGGTATGAAAATGTATCGGTTTTTCAATCAAACGGATTCGAAGGCTGGCCGGAATTGGCTCCTTACGACCGGATCATCGGTACCGCCGCTCCCAAAAATGTGCCGGAAACTTTAATCGACCAACTGGCAAACAACGGACGCATGATCCTACCCGTGGGATCGCACTTGTTTAACCAATACCTTCAAATTATTACCAAAGATGATAAAGGAAACGTTTCCGTTGACCGATCGCTGGCGGTGCGTTTCGTCCCCATGGTGGAGAAAGCGCGGATTGAAGAATAAAGGTTTTTGTTTCCCGGGTATTCGATGGCCCGATAATTCCCGGCCGATGGGTTACCCGCTGTTGATCCCGCGGAACGCGGAAGGGGCAAATTTTTCTTTTGAAGATTTTGGGTTCAACGAAACCGGGTTGTTCCGGAGGAAAAGCGGAATTTGCTGACGCGATCCCGGTTTTTACCGGGATAACAATGTCAATACATGAATTCATCAAAAACGTATTGTGAAAAAACAGTGTCTAATTATCTTTACACTTCCAGGATTTTACAAGTTTGTTTTATCGTAGGTGTTTCTGCGGAAAGCAATAAAATATCCTCAGGGTAACGCTTCTTCCAACCACCCCAACATGGCTTTCTGTTTGTCAAAAGCTCCCAACTCCGCCTCGATGTTTACGTAACGAATATTGCGCCGGCCGGCCAGGGGCGACAGGGAACCGTCGTCCGCCACGGAATTTCCTTCCTGCAAAACGACATTGTACGGCGAACAGGATAATTGCGCGAAATCCGCGTCACTCGTGCAGATATAAAAATCGCGGGGATGGTCCGGATCGCTCAGGGCAACCCGGTTGCTGATCGGTATTTCGCTGTGTACATTAAAATCTTCCCAGTTATTATGGAGCGCAACCAGCAAGCCTCCTGTCGGCGGTAGCAGGGTTTGGAAAAGAGCGCCCAGGTCCCGATCCAGACGATCCAGGGCCGCATCCAATTGTTTCTTCCCCCAGGAAGGATTGAGCTTCCGCAGGTTCTTTTCCGCTCCCTCACGGGAGAACATCCGGTTGGGATTTAACCACCCACCGGCGATACGCACGTTTCGTTCCGCGCTTTCGATGTACAAAGCCTGACCGGGATGAGTTTCCATGTGTTGCACGAGAACCTCCCTCGCCGTTGGTTCATCGCCGTGTAACCACACATAGCGTCGATCGGAGTTCCCCTTGCGGATAACATGAAATTTTATTCCGGCAACGGTAAGGGTATCGTTTGTCTTATCTTGCATGGCAAAAGCGAAGTAAATGATTGTCGCACATTGTGTCAGACGAGTTGCGGGTTTGTCACCGGAGGTTTTGCCCTTAATATATCCAGGATGAATTTTGAAAGAGACAAGACTGACTTCATACGATTCGCGAAATTTCTTTACCACGCATATTGCCGTATGGATTAAAACGGATTAATCAGGGCCAACCGGAAATAGGCAAGCGGTTGCTTATGATCCTGCCATTCATCCAGCAATTGCGCTTTCCCCAGGGAAAAGATCAGCAGGGGCGCTTTCCCCATCCGGAGGGCAATTTTGAGCTCATATCCCCCGGTGACGATCCAGGGAGCCACCGTCTTCCCCGCGTACCAGGCGTTGCCGAAATCGGATATCAGGGCGCCGGTGACCGATCCCAGGGTAAAGCCGAGAATATTGACGGGTAGTTTATTCACCAGCGGGAACCGGTATTCCAACGATCCGAACACCATCCGGTCGCCCAATCGCACACCATTCCAGCCCCGGGGATTGTAATTTTCCTGAAAGCCGAAGATGCCTTCATCGGCGATGCCGCCGGGCATGTAGATCGAAGGATCCCGCGCCAACCCCACGTATTCCTGTGCCGGCGGAGTTCCCAACATCGTCATTGTTTTGACGCGCAAAAAGAGGGCGTTGGCTCCCCCACCAGGCAGGTTTAAAAATCCATCGGTGGTGAGTTTCGTATAGGTAAAGTCGCCGTAAAGGTTTTTGTTCACATAATTCATTCGCAACTGAAAGCCCTTCCCCTGGGTGGGCAAAATTATGTTTTTCCGGTTGGGGCGCCGATCCAGCCAACGGTACGCGAAAGAAATCATCCCTTCTTTTCCTTCCTGCGGTACGGGCAAATCGATAAAATCCGAAGAATCCCGGGGGATGAATTCACCGCTGTTTGCATCGATACTGTCCGACGGCATCAATACCAGTCGGTTCTGTAAAGTCAGGGCGGTTCGCAGCAGATGGTTGGAGCTCATCGAGGATCCGAAATTAACCGGAATTTGGGTCCAGAATTGCCAACCGTCCAGCCGCTGGTACAGGCCGCTGGCGCTCCGGTCATAGTAGCGAAAACTCCAGCGGGAATTAAAGAAGTAATTTACGCCCCAAAGCGGACCGTTCTGGGCGTTGGTGTAACTTAGATAGAACCAGGGATTGGGATCGCCGGTCCAGGCCCTCCCACCACTTATTTCAAAAATATGACGCCCCATGGCATCGGTGAAGGACGTTAGTCCGAACATACCGGATCCGTCCGGATAGGGAAGCGTCAGGGTCACGAACGGCTTTATATGCTTCCGAAATTTGTAAGGGCCTTCAGCCAGGATCTTCACCGGTTTGGCGGGGTCGGCCCTGGTTAGCAGGTGTTCCGGCTTAACGGTTCGCCAACTGGTGAATGTTTTCCGCAGCGACAGGGGCGTGGTATCCGGCTGCCGCCGGGGCGATACCTGCACCACCCGCACCGAATCAACATCGTTCAGCGTTGTGACGGTAATGGTACTGTCGTTCGGTGTCCATTGCGTACTCCACACGGCATCTCCCACGTCGGTGGTTTGGACCACTTCACCGGTGTTGAGGTCAACCGTGTACAGGTTTGGTGTTCCTCCCTCGTGTGATGTAAAGGTAATTCTTTTCCCGTCCGGATGCCATACCGGCGCGTAGTCAACCGCCGGGAAATCGGTAATCCTGCGCGTCTTGCCCGTTTCCACATCCAACACAACCAGGTCCACCTTCCCTTCCGGATCGGCCACGGCGTAAGCAATCCGTTTCCCGTCCGGGGACCAGCGGGGTGTGAGGAGTTGTGTGTCGTCATCGTATTGGGTCAGTTGTGTTTGTCCCGAACCGTCGGCTTTGATTGAATACAGGTTGGAGGTGTTGTTTTTATGCGCAACAAACACAATTCGGTCGTCCTTGGGATTCCAGTCCGGCTGATTGGCCCGGAAGGAGTGGGTAAGCCACTTTCCCTTTCCCGTCTCGACCTTGACTTTCCGGATATCCCAGATCATGGATTGATTTTTCCCGTAGTGGTATTTGGCATAAACAAGTTCGTCGCCGTCGGGCGACCAGGACATCTGGGTGTGAATATATCCGTAATCCACTTCCTTCAGATTCCATTTAATTTTCGGTTTCCCTTTCTTTTTTCCCGCCGTTGAATCCTCCGCTGCCGCGAACATATCCCTCATCCGGTCGACGACTTTCCTGATGACGGGTTTCTTTTTCCTGGTTGTATCGCGGGTCGCGATAAAGAGCGAATAGTCCCTCTGATCTTCATCGTTTTTACCGACGATGGCGATCTTCAGGCTGTCCGGGGCAAAATAGAAACCGCGCATGGTTTTAACGGGCAGGGTAAACGGCCTCCCGATTTCTTCGATGGTTTCTTTCTGGGCGCGATACCCGTAATAATACGTGTTCATCTGCCGCCGCCAATCTTCCTCGAATTGCTTTAGCGGAACACCCGTGGATTTTTTGAACGCCTTTTTGAAGTCGAACAGTTTTGCCTTATTGCGGTATTTAACAATCTTCACTAACGTGGAGTCGCCATAGCGATCCGAAAGGTACAGCAACTTCGAATACCCGTCGTGATGAGGGTCCATCTCTTTCATCTTGTTTTTCAGGACATGCCATTTGTGGGACAGATCGGCGCGATACGGGCGCCATTTTTCGGTATAATATTCCGCGCTTCCCTCGACAAACCAACCCGGCGTGCCGGAAACAAGGTACGACCAGGGTTCCGGCAACCAGGTGTTGATTGCCAGGAAAAAGGCGATATGCTGCAATTCGTGGGAAACCACCTGGTAGAGCCATTTCTCGTCTTCCAGCCACACGGCCGCATCGTTCTGGTCCACCCAGATAAACACCATGTTGGTCCACAGCGCATAGCCGTTCATAATTTCGTCTTCGGAGGTAAAGGTAATATCGATTTTAGGGGCCTTTTCCAAATTCATCTGTTTAAGCAACGTCGGCCAGACTTGCTCTGCGATGGAAGCCCCCTGCCTGGCAATTGCCTCTATGCCATTGTGGTAGTGGATATTGAAATGTTCGGTTTCGATTGTGTTCCATTCCAGCTCCGGGTGCACCCGGCCGCTCCATTGCCAGGTCCCCTGGGCCGATATGAGAGAAACCATTAAATACAAAATTGTCCAAACACAGGCGGTTCTCATTTTAAAGGTCCTTTCGACTTATCGATCAGAAAAGGTTAGCCGCTTAAAGCCCATGCAATTACTTGCGCTTCGTTCTCTGCAAAATCCCTCCGGAGAAAATATTAAGACATAAGTTTATCCACAATCCATGATCTGTGCAAACAAACTCATTACCCTACGGTAATGTCTCAGAAACGCGGGCGTATTTGACGTATCAATAACCAAGTTCAGCGCAGCGAAATCCCGACTAAGGTCGGGAAGCGCAGCGAGTCCGCAAGGCGGACCGGCGCATGCCGGGAAGCCAATCCGCCGGCCGCTGAACTGCGTGATCGTTGATTGGTATATTTTCTTATTCCAAACTCCCATCTCTGATCCTGCGGGATCATCTTTGGTGGCAGGCTTCCAAACTTGTGTCCTCTCCTCCTTGCAAATGTTCTTTGGTTCATGGTCGGGAGACCATGAACGATCAGGTGAGGCGTAATAAATATCCGATCCTGCAAGGTCTCCCGACCTTGCAGCGGGATGAGTTGAGATTATCCACATAGTATCCGTAACCGCGGAGCTATGTTCTTTTCTTCACACCCGTCGCCAGGGTAACCGTCCCGAAAGTCAGGTTTTCGATCGATACCT
>JALUTR010000379.1 GCA_027021785.1 Fidelibacterota bacterium
CGAATGGGTCAGTGCAGGGAGGCCGGATTCACCAACTGGCGCGGATGGGAACTTTGGGTCACAGTTCGATACGCTTGTCGCCGAGTATGCAAAGGTTGTTAATTCGAACAAGCCATGGAAAAGGGAAAAAGACATTCCAGGTGGTAAAGCATTAACAACATTACAAAAGGCGGAAGTAAAAAAAGAGGCAATCCGTCGTGGTCTTATACCTGAAGTTAAGTTTAAATCGGGAACGCGATACGCGGACTTTTCAGGATCTGGCCAAGTATTGCGGACAGATTTTTTGCCTGAGGATCTCTGGACAAAGAGCGATAAAGAACAGTTTTCCTGGCTTGATTCCCGCATACCAGGAGGAAGGCCAAATGGAACGACATGGCACCACACCGAAATACCCGGTAAAATGGAGTTGGTTCCATTTGGTATTCATAATATTACAAACCATGCAGGCGGTCGATCAGCCGGAAGTTGGGCAAGTGCCCCACGATAGCTATCGGGAGGTATTGCGTAATGGACTTTAAAGAGGGTTCAGTTATTGAGTCAGTCGACCAGGAAGCCATCAGAAACTTTGAGTCTGACTACAATGTAAAACTTCCTGTCAAATATGTTGAATTCCTGAGTTATGGGAATTGCGGAATCCCAATCACCGAAAATACCTTCTTTCTTGACCACAGGGAAAGAATGATTGAAAGATTTCTATGCATCTCGGATGCGTACGATTCCGAGGCTTCAAAAGAGGTCTATGATATTGGGGTTGTAGAGAGCCAGATTGGGGAGAGGCTTACTGATAGAACCGATACGGTTGGGATGGATGTTGTGCCCATTGCAGCTTTATTCGGTGGCGACTTTGTCTGTTTGGACTATCGAGAGAACAAGGATAACCCTAAAGTCGTGGTCTGGGACCATGAGCAGTCCGATGAGTTTTCTCCTGTCACGGAGCTTGTTGCAAACTCCTTCGATGAGTTTCTTGAACTTTTGAAACGTCACTGATTTCCGCCTTTCATCGGTGGCGACAACCTGAACCCAACCCGGCCCACCCCAGCCTGGTGACCAGCCGCCGGCCCACCCCGGACCACCGGCTACATCCTCGCCACCGCGCCCCTGCCCGCATCCGGGGAAGGCCCGCCCGGCAAGCTGCGCCCGCTGCCGCGCTATGTCCACGGTGGGGACTGGCAGCCCGCCAATGATCCCAACTTCAAGGGCAACAAACCCGACGGCGGGGGATGGGG
>JALUTR010000380.1 GCA_027021785.1 Fidelibacterota bacterium
CGCCGAAACTCATCCCCACGAGAGACACATGTTTCGGATTAACGTCCCTGCGACGGAGGACCCATTTGTAAAAGCAGATCATCCAGCCGATCAGGTCTTCGGTGATAATCAAATCTTTCAGGAGTGGGATTCGGGGAATGAAAACAAGATAACCGGCCCGCGCCAGGGCGCCGCCGACGGTTTTCATCGCCGGGTGTTCTTCCGCATACGGAGAGGCTCCCGGATACAGAATGATTGTTTGCCGGATGGATTTCCTGGGATAGAAAATTTTCACGGGTGTGGCTCCGCCGTGCGGCCCGGGATAACGTTCATTCCTTACTCCCCGGTTTGCGTTGTCCTTTCCGGCCGGGTATACGATACCGATCAGGACAAGAACCGCGCGGTAAAAGGCGAAAAATCCTTTCAGGAAAAATTCCGGCATTTCATAGCCACGGAGTTATGAATTACGTTAGCAAATCAGGTCGTTTTGATAAATGTGTCATGCCCACGAACCATTGACTGTCGTGGCGATGAGACCGGATAGCGCGCTCAACGGTGTGTTAAACCGGGAACGGATATTCACCCTTGCCGGGCGTGAATGCTCTGGAAGGGCTTTCCATAAAACCGAACCGCGGGATGGTTGATGTGAATTGAGAGGGGCTGTTGATTGATTTCTTTCTCACGTTACGCTTTACCCGTGATCGCGTTGGTGCGAATATCTTTTAGCACGGAATGCAATCTCAGCGCCTGGATTACGAAGGTTTCCAACCGGGCTTCTATGATTTGGGGGAAGGGATTCCCGTCGCTTTCGATGGCCAGGAAGGGCAGGTTGTTCATTTTGCGCGTCACCAAATCCGTTAGCATGTTGTTTCTGAAAGACAGGATATGGTCACGGTCCATTTTCAGGTTGAGGATCGATTCGCTGAGGCGGTTTGGCATACAGCCGAACGGGCCGATGGCAATCGCGCCGCAAAATTCTTCACCGACTTCGGCCAAAGGCCCCCCGATCGTAAGGATCGCTTCGCCAAGCAGGCGCGGCGAAAGGAATCTTTTACCGGCGTCAACAATATGATCAATGTCGATGATACGCGGCAGATACCACCCCGATTCCGCCATGATCCCCTTGATTTCCTTCTCGGCTTTGACCATAATACTGTGCTTGATTTTGTTTTTTATGCGGTCTTTGAAATTCACGCGCTCCAACGCCAAATCGTTTTCCAAAAGCCAGTCGACATAATA
>JALUTR010000381.1 GCA_027021785.1 Fidelibacterota bacterium
TCCAATAAGCCGGCTACCAGGGCGGCGCCGGGTAAACCGATAATTAACCAGGCCGACTCACCGGACGCTCGTTCCGAAAAGGCGATCACCCAGGGGCCCAGACGATGGCCTCCCAAGGCAAAATCCTTTATGTTTTTTGTCACTCGGACCGTATATATTCCGACCCCCAAAACAACGAACAGGTATAAAACGAATGCTAAGCCGGTAATATTCAAAGCACACTCCTGTTTATTCTGAGGTAGAACACCCGGTCTCTTATTTCACTATCCAGATAAGTATTCCGACTCCTACACAATAGACACCGAACCAATGGAATTTCCCGGTTTTTAAAAGTCCTATTAACCATTTTAACGCAACCCACCCAACAATAAAAGAACTGATAAAACCCGTCAGAACCAACGGGATTGAAAGGATTGTAACATCGGTTCCGATTAGATCCAGAGTTGTCAATAATCCGGCCCCGGCAATAGCCGGGATCGCCAGTAAAAATGAAAACCGGGCAACAACCTCGGCGGGAATCCCAAGAAACAGTCCCATGCTGATGGTCAAACCCGAACGCGAAAGCCCGGGAATAATAGCCAGGGCCTGGGCCATGCCAATCAGAAGACCGTTACCGGAATTCAATTCTTTTTTTCTGTTCTTCACCCACTTGGTCAGGATCAGGATTACTCCCGTCGCCAGCAACATTACAGCGACCAATGTCACGCTGTCAAACGCCGATTCTATTTTTTCCTTAAAGAGTAGCCCGACCACCACGGCCGGAAGCGTACCGATAATAATATAGAAAATATATTTCTGTGTTTCACTCTCTTTCAACGTGCTCAACAGGGAAATAATATCTTTCCGGAAAACAGCCACAACACTAAATAATGTACCAACGTGTAAAATCACTTCCAGGGCGTTCCCGGGGATTTGGATCCCCAGCAAATATTGACTGATTACCAAATGTGCGGAACTACTGATCGGTAGGAATTCCGTTAAGCCCTGCAAAACACCCAAAATAATGACGTCAAATAAATTCATGATAAGAAATTTTCCCGTTTCAATTTAGAGTTATGTGAGTAATTCCGAAATAATGGATTCCGCCTGCGACGTCCGGTTACAAAAGTCCCAATACGGCCACCATTCGCCCGGCTTGTTTCCCGTCTCGTCGGTAAGAGTGGTAATCCTGCGCCAGGCATTTTGTACACTGCCCGGTACTGATAATTCCGGTTTCCCGTACACCGGCGACAACAAATTGCCTGATGATCAATTGCTGCAGATCAACAAAGATTTCGCCTTCCTTGCGCCGGACGAATTGTGCCTCAAACCGATCCACGATCTCCCGGCCGATCTGAAAGCAACATTTTTGAATGGACGGGCCCAGCACAATTCGCCAATCGGCGGGATCGCCGCCAAGTTCCTCCATTGAACGCACTGAATTCCGGATGATTCCGTCAACGACACCACGCCACCCGGCATGGATCAATCCGATAATCCGGTTGGTCGAATCATGGATAAAGACCGGCACACAATCCGCAACCTGGATTGACAACACCAGTCTTTCCCGGTTAGTGACAATTCCATCCACACTCGGTAACCTCCCGGGAATGCGCACAATCTCCACCCGGTTTGTGTGCGTTTGCCGGGGGATTACCACTCTCTCCGTAGGCAAACCCAGCAATCTTGCTAATTCAGGGCGGTCATCGGGAGAAATATAAGGAAAATGTCTCTTTGTTATCCCGGCCCGTACATTTTCATCTTCGAAAAACGACGAGCAATCGAAAAAGCCTGGATTGTCCATCCGGTACGTTATGGATCAGGGAGCCGGTACTTGGGCCTGGACCAGTGAGTCACCTTTAAAAAAGCCGACTTCACCGAATTGATACCGGTCATACTGAATAACCTGCAACGCCGTATTCAGATTCGGTTCGGTTTCCGCAAATGAATACATGTAAGCGGACCCACGATATTCGTCAATCGTCGCCAGACGCTTTAACAGCGCCTCCCGTTTGGGAACGGTTGAACCCAAGGCGGTTAACAATAACTGGGCGCTGTCAAATCCCTGGTAAAAACTTAGTTGATATTCCGGGTCCTCCATCATTCGCGGTTCGATCAAATTACCCCGGACAAAGTGATCGGTAATTAACACCAATCTCTTTAAATGGGGACCGATACTCTCCTGATTCAATACATCAAGATTCTGCCAACCTTCATTACCAATGATTACAGTATTAAGATTATACATCGGCAGTTGGGTTCCAACATAGGATAAATCTTCGGGACGAATGGGCATATAAATACCATCGATTGTTTCCAGAACCACTTTATCCGAATCGGAGGGCGACAGGGTTTCCTCGTCATCGGTTTGGATATCAAAAAAATCTTCCACCGATATGTCGAACATGGCGTCCAAACTATCGATTTCGATCCCCAGTAAATCTTCATTGGGCCTGGCTTTCGTTTGCAGCGCCCAGGCCGCTTTTCTAATCGCCCGGAACTGACGCCTCAGGTTCTCCGGTGTGCCGGAATACCATTCAACGATCACGGGACTAACTCCCAGTTGATCAAGTTCCTGCACGAAAGCATCGGTTAATGTTTGTCCCATTTCGTCGGCGGGAGCCAAAATGGCAATATTTTTCAATCCCAAATACCGCACTGCGTATTCCGCGGCCAAACGTCCCCGCGTATCCAGATTTGAGTTTAGCTGGATAATATAGTCCGACAGGGAGGTCAGGCCGTTTTGCATGGAATTGGGAATCAATAAGGGAATATTGGTATTGGCTATCGAACAGGCGGCGATTAAAGCGTTGGGATCGGTCAGGGGTCCGATCAGCGCCAATACTTTGGGATCTCTGGATAAGGTTCTGATAGCATGAATGGTTTCAATCGCCCGACTGCGATTATCGTAAATAATATAGGAGATATTTTTCCCGCGGACAGGATTCAGATTTACCGATTCCTGCACACCCTTTAAAAAGGATTTTCCCCAATCACGGTTTTCCCCCGACAACGGAACGATCACGGCGAACGAAAGGGTCGGATTTCCCGGTCGGTAGGAAGCCAACAATAATTGCTCATACAGACTGAAATATGAATCGGGAACCTGATCCGGCTCGATTTGAGACAAGGTCAACGCGCACTCATCGGGTTTCCCCTCATAAATCTCTTCATACGCTTTGGTCAGGATTAATATGGACCGGCTGTAAATGTCGGGTTCCAACGAAATCAACTCTTCGATAACGTTGGGCGGAATATTTAAGGTTAATGTTTTTTTTATTCTCTTGTCAACTTTTTGAATGAACCCCTCATCAGCGCTCATTCCCCGTGCCCGGAGATACATTCGGTACGCCGATTCGTATAGTCCTTCTTCAATAAAAATATCTCCGAAGGTCTGGTAAATTTCAGCCGTGTACCTGCTTGACGGGTACGATTCCAGGAATTCCCGGCCGACCGCTTTCGCTTCGTCATACCGCCCTAAATGAGCCGTTGTTTTCATCAATAACATTGTCGACGCGGTAGTGTATTTACCGGGGTTATTACTCAACAGTTTATTCAGGATCGTTTCCGCTACGGCATAGCGTCCTTCATTATAATGCATTACCGCTTTCTCAAACTGATCCTTCACCATCCGCGTCTTAAACCAGTTCTGGTTCGCTTCCAACGGAAGGAGCAGGAAAGAAACCGCAAGCACAATTTGACACAATTTATTCAACCGTAACACTCTTTGCTAAATTCCTTGGTTGGTCCACATCGCATCCCCGTAAGACGGCCAATTGATACGCCAATAATTGCAGGGGAATCGATGCCAGAATCGGGAATATATGCTGATGCGTAGTGGGAATTTCAATCATGTAGTCGGCCAACTCGACGATGTCACGCGTTTTTTTATCGGTTAAAATAATCGTTTTCCCCCGCCGGGATTTCACTTCCTGGATATTCGACAATACCTTTTCATAGGTGTGATCGTGGGGAGCAATAAAAACCACCGGCATTCGTTCATCAATCAGGGCAATTGGTCCGTGCTTCATTTCCGCGGCGGGATAGCCCTCGGCATGAATATAGGAAATCTCCTTTAATTTCAGGGCCCCTTCCAGTGCCACCGGGAAGTTTAATCCCCGTCCCAGATACAAAAAATTATCGGCATATTGCGTTTCCCAGGCCACTTTTTCCACCTGGGTAGCGTTCTTTAATATCCTGTGAACTTTGTTTCCCAGGCTGGCCAGCGCGCGGGCAATCTTTTGTCCCTGCGACCTGGACAATCCCCGGCGTCGTCCCAGGTTCAAAGCCAGCAATGACAACACCGTCACCTGGGCGGTAAAAGCCTTGGTGGATGCCACACCGATTTCCGGTCCGGCATGGGTGTACACACCGCAATCCGTTTCACGGGAGATTGTACTCCCGACAACGTTGCAAATACCAAGGGTCAAAGCCCCTTTACCCTTGGCTTTCCGGATGGCCGCCAGCGTATCGGCGGTTTCCCCCGATTGGCTGATGGCAATCACCACGGTTTCACTATCGATGATCGCCTCCCGGTAACGAAATTCCGAAGCATATTCCACGTGCACGGGGATCCCGGCATATTCCTCCAATAAATACTTACCGATAAGACCGGCATGCCACGAGGTCCCGCAGGCGGTTATATACAGACGCCGCGCCGTTTCAATCCGCGGCAGCCAATCGTGCACGCCTCCCAGGTGGGCATTCCCTTTTTCAACCTGGATCCGGCCGCGCATAGTGTCGATTATGGTCTGTTCCTGCTCGTGGATTTCCTTAAGCATGTAATGAGGATAGTTCCCCTTTTCAATTTGCTCATAGGACCAGTTGAGAGTGGCGACTTCCCGTGACACGATCTGGTTATCGAAAATCTTTTTGATCGTATATCCCTCGGATGTAATAATCGCCATATCGCCTTCGTCAAGGTACACTACGTTCCGGGTGTATTCGACGATCGGCGACGCGTCGCTCGCCAGGAAATATTCTCCGTCACCGACCCCCAGCACCAAGGGACTCCCAAACCTTGCGGCAACCAATTTGTCCGGTTCCCGCTTGTTGATCGCGACAATGCCGTAAGCGCCGACCACCTTTTGAAGCGCCGCCCGAACAGCCTGCTCAAACGTCAGACCGTCGCTGTAATAAATGGAAGAAATCAACTGCGCCAATACTTCCGTGTCCGTATTGCTTTTAAACTCAATACCCTGTTGTTCCAACACCTGTTTCAAAACGCCGTGATTCTCGATAATTCCGTTGTGGATCAGGGCGATCGAGTTGGTATGATCCTGGTGCGGGTGGGCATTGATATCGTTCGGTTCGCCGTGCGTTGCCCATCGGGTGTGGGCTATACCGACTGAACCGGTTAATACCGAATCATCGATGGCCGATTCCAGCTCCCTGACTTTCCCGGCCTTTTTCAGCAGATGCATATTATTGCCGTTCATAACCGCGATACCGGCGGAATCATACCCGCGGTATTCCAACCGTTTAAGGCCCTTTATTAATATCGGAACTGAATCCTGTTTACCAAGATAACCTACAATACCACACATGGTCCCTCCGTATAAGGATAATTCGAAACATTACAACACATTATCAATGCTTTACTTGTTTTATGAAAAAATGGTGTTAATTCGTGTTTTACGGGATTCCGCAAAGACGGCTTTTCCTTTAAACCTATTCCCACTCAATGGTTCCCGGTGGTTTTGAAGTAATATCGTAAACCACCCGATTAATCCCTTTCACGGAATTTACTATTCGATTGGATATCTTTGAAAGAACATTGGATGGAATCCGAAACCAGTCGGCCGTCATCCCGTCGGTGCTGGTAACGGCCCGTAACGCCAGCAAATTCTCATACGTACGCTGGTCCCCCATTACTCCCACCGTCTTGACCGGAATCAAAACCGAAAAGGCTTGCCAAATCTCATCATACAGACCTTCTTCATGCAAAATTTTCATGTAAATATCATCCGCTTCGCGCAAACAGTCCAGGCGTTCTTTCGTAATCTCGCCGATAATCCGAACCGCCAACCCCGGTCCCGGGAAAGGATGCCTCTGAATAAGGGCTTCCGGCAATCCCAGCTCACGACCGACATTCCGCACTTCATCCTTGAAAAGATCCCGCAACGGTTCGATTAATTTAAATTTCATGTCATCCGGCAGCCCTCCCACATTATGATGACTCTTGATAACGGCGGCCGGTCCGCCCTTTTTACCGGTACCGCTCTCGATCACATCCGGGTACAACGTGCCCTGGGCAAGAAACTCGATCTCGCCAAACCTCCGGGCGATTTTTTCAAAGGACCGGATAAATTGAGTGCCGATGATTTTACGTTTTTGTTCGGGATTGGTTATACCGGCCAATTGCGACAAAAAGAGGGAAGATTCATCCATCTGGTGGATATTTACTCCCAGGCCGTCCTTCAACGCCGTTACGCACTGGATGGCCTCGTTTTTACGCAACAATCCATGATCGATCAATACCGCAATCGCCTGTTTACCCAAAGCTTTGTTCATCAATGCGGCAACAACCGAGGAATCCACTCCTCCGCTTACACCAATCAACACTTTTCCGTCGCCGACCCTGGCCCGGATACGATCCACCTGGTTCTGGATAAAATTCCCCGGTGTCCAGTTCGGCTCACAACGGGCGATCTTAAATAAAAAATTGTTTAAAACCGTTTCGCCCTCCACCGTGTGAGCGACCTCCGGGTGAAACTGGGTCGCGTAGCGCTTCGTCGATGGATTACTCATCGCCGCCACCACCCCGTTGGATGAACGGGCATTGACCATCCAACCGGCGGGAACCTCGGTCACACGATCCATGTGGCTCATCCAGACCTGGCAACCGTCCGAAACGGACTCCAACAACGTGTGCGGATTCTCAATGCTTAAGTGCGCGAAGCCATATTCACCATGGGAGGCGCTATCTACCCGGCCGCCGTAATGATGGGCAAGCAACTGTAATCCATAGCAAATTCCAAGGATCGGGATGTTCAAATCGAATATAGATTCATCGTATTTAGGAGAAGAATCTTCGTACACGCTCGAAGGTCCTCCGGAGAGAATAATCGCTTTGGGAGCATGTTCAAGAATTGTATCCAAGGTTACGTCATGCGGCAATATTTCCGAATAGACGTGTTGTTCCCTGATCCGCCGGGCGATCAATTGTGTGTATTGCGACCCGAAATCCAGGATCGCTATGCCGTTTTTATGTAATCTACTCAATTCTTTTTCTTTACATTTTTATTATTCGGTAAGGGATATTCCCGTTATTAATCCAAATCCCGGAAATCCCACGTTTCCAACTCGTTTAAAAAAGGCATGTTGGTTAATTGGTAA
Organism: Fidelibacterota bacterium; assembly: GCA_027021785.1. GTDB lineage: Bacteria > Fidelibacterota > Marinisomatia > Marinisomatales > JAADGP01 > JAADGP01. Next base: position 7,318 of record JALUTR010000381.1, read on the forward strand.
TGAATGGGGGTAATGCTCACGAATCCACTTTGAATGGCATGGCTGTCAAACCCGGGGCCGTTATTGGGGTCTACGATTTCTCCGGTCATCCAATAATACAATCGTCCGCGCGGGTCTTCCCGCGTTTCAAACCAATCCTTAAAATACACGTTTCCCTGCCGTGTAATTTTGAATCCGCGTATCTTGTTCATGGGCACGTTCGGAACGTTTACATTCAGGAGGGTACCGGTGGGCAATCCTTTTTGAAGTATTTTGCGAACAACCCTGACGGCCACTTTTTTGGCCGGATTCAAATCTCCCCCCTTAATCGCGTCAAGACTGACGGCAAGGGATGGAATGTTTAACATTGTTCCCTCGGTTGCGGCCGATACCGTCCCGGAATAAATGATATTATTGCCGACGTTCGCTCCCAGGTTAATTCCCGAAATCACGATATCGGGTTGGGTATCCATCAGGGCGCGTACCGCGATTTTGACGCAGTCCGCCGGGGTTCCTTTCACGGCAAAACCCTCGAATCCATCATGCCGGGTCACTTTTTGAATCCGGATCGGATCGGAAATTGTGATCGCATGCCCCACCGCGCTCTTTTCGGTATCGGGAGCGACAACCGTGACGTCTCCCATTTCGCGCATCGCTTCCCACAAGGCGAAAATACCCGGGGCGTGAATCCCGTCATCGTTTGTTACCAGGATTGACGGTTTCCTTATCATAACAACAATTCCAATATCCGCGATATCGTTGCTTTCATCTCCGCCCGCGACACGATGTGATCAACAAATCCTTTCTCGAGCAGGAATTCAGCGCGCTGAAACCCCTTCGGAAGGTCCTGGCCGATGGTTTGCTTGATCACGCGTGGGCCGGCGAACCCGATCAGGGCGCCCGGTTCCGCCAGGATTATATCTCCCAGCATGCCATAACTTGCGGTAACCCCACCGGTGGTAGGATCGGTCAATATCGGTAAATACAACCCTCCGGCCTTCGAGAAACGCGCCAGACGGGAGCTGGTTTTTGCCAATTGCATCAGTGACAGGGCGCCTTCCTGCATTCGCGCCCCACCGGACGCGCAAACCAGGATTAACGGCAACGCTTTTTCCTCCGCATAAGCGATGGAACGGGCTACCTTTTCTCCGACCGCAGATCCCATACTGCCGCCAATGAATCCGAAATTCATGATTCCCAACACCACATCCCGACGATTCAACGTACCGTGGTAACAACGGATGGCTTCCTTTTCACCTGTTTTCGCCTGGGCCCTTTTAATCTGCTCCGGATAACTTTTACCGGCCTTGAACCCCAACGGATCGGTTGACGTTAAATCGGGGAACAGCTCTGTCGGGCGCTCATCCAACAATAGCTCCACATATAATTGCGGAGCCACCCTGAAATGATGTTGACAATGTCGACAAACCGAATAATTCTTCTCTAATTCGGGCCGATAAAGAATCTCCGTACAATTGGGACATTTGGTCCACAGGCCATCCGGAATATCCTTTCGCTCCCGATCCTTAAGTTTTTCGTCTTTTCTTTTAAACCAAACCATTTGTATTAATTATTGATTCCTTTAAATCAGTTATTGGATTCCATAGAATATTTCCGGTCAAAATATTGAAATAAAATAATCACGTAAAAATTGCACATCCTATTTTCCAAGCCGCATTACAATCGCGTCCTCGCCATCTTCATAATAGTGATCTCTGTTGCTAATCTTCTCAAATCCGACGTCAATATACAACTTTATGGCCTTTAAATTCGACCTTCGTACTTCCAGAAATATCGTGGTTCCCCGGGAAATTTGACTTATAAAAAACTCCAACAAAGTCTTCCCGTATCCCTGTTGTTGCCAGGGTAAGTCAATCGCAAAGTTAACAATCTGAACTTTATTCCCCGTAATGTGAGCCATTAAATAACCGAAGATTTGTTCATTACTTTCGATAACATAGGTTTTTACTACTGGTTGACCCGTTAATTCATACCTGATCTGTGCCCGCGACCAGGGGTGCCGGAACAATCGATTTTCGATTTCCGTAATCGATTCCAAATCATCAATCCCGGCTTCCCTGATTACCATGCGACACCATCAGGTGGTAACAAAGGAAGTTATATATTCGGGCACGAGTTGTTTCGGGTCAGCCACCATCCACTCCGAATAATATTTATGCGCCAGTGTACCGATCCACCGCGCGGAAGGTCGCGCCATTTCACTTTTGTCTTCGAAAGCGCTGCCCTGCAACATTTTTTCACACCCCCAATGCAGAATCCGGCTGTAATTCCCCAAATCGGGCAATATCCCGGACCAATCCTTCACGGTTGGCGAATTCATGGCAACCGGGTCATTTCCTTCCCACCGGAAATCCTGGGAATAGACCTTAACACCGTGGGAATACAATAATGTTCTGACGGGACCTTCACATTTTTTCGCTCCGAACGTCATTGACATTAAAGTCGGCACCGGAATTATCGGTAACCCGTGGCTGTAAGCCAATCCCTTTCCATAACTCAGACCGATTCGCAGTCCGGTAAAAGAACCCGGGCCGATTGAAACGGCGATTCCATCGATTTCCGCCAAATTCAAGGTCAGCATTGCCTTTAATTCCTGGTAAAACAACGGCAATTTTTTGGCATGGCCCCGCGGCACGATTTCCTCCACAAGGCCAATGGATTCCCCATCCTCGTGCAAACCGATTCCACAAACTTCGGTGGTTGTTTCAATGGCCAGAATTTTCAAACGGTTTCTCCCGGGAATACAATTTTTCTTTCATTCGGTTTACCCGGAACCCGGAAAAATTCGAGGGTAATAACTTCCGCGGGTAAAATCGTATCAATACGGTCCGCCCATTCAATAAGGGTCACGCCATCTTCAGGATACAGGTAGTTTTCACCACCGATATTCAGGAAATCCTGCGGATGGTTAATTCGATAACAATCTACGTGGTAGAGCATTAATTCGTTTCCTTGATACTCACTCACCAATTTAAAGGTAGGTGACCCCACGTGTTCGGTTACTCCCAGCCCGTCGGCAAATCCCTGGGCAAACGTTGTTTTGCCGGTACCCAGGTCACCCACCAGCGCAAAAACCGTCCCGGCCGGAACTTGGGAAGCGATATCGGCCGCGAACCGCTGTGTTTCCAGGGCGGATTTCAAATACCTGTCCCGGGAAATGAAATCCTTTAAAAACACGATTTTCCTTTGGTTATCAAGCGGCGTTGTCATCAGATTCGGCAATAAATGATATTCCTGAGCTGTCTTAACAGCCTGTGTTTTCTTCTAACCCGATCCCTTCATTACCGCCACCGGCACCAACATTTCCTCCATCGAAATACCACCGTGCTGGAAACTACCTTTGTACAGCGACTGGTACTGATGGTACTGTGTCGGATATAAGAAATAGACATCATCTTTCGCCACCAGGTAATTGGTTTGAGGTCCCAACTCCGGAAGCCGGTAATCCGCGGGTTTCTTAATCACCATCGCGTTCTTATCCTTACAATTCAGGTTACGTCCGTATTTATAGCGCACGCCACTGGACGTTTCCCGGTCGGCGCCCACCACCACGCCCCGCTGAACACGAATGCTGCCATGATCACTGGTAAGAATAACGGTGAACCCGCTTTCACTTAACTGAATCAGTGTTTTAAAAAGCCAGGAATGATTGAACCATGTTTTTACCGCCTGGCGATATCCCGACTCATCGGGAACCATCTCTTTCAATACATCGGATTCCGATCGCTTATGCGCCAAAATATCCACGAAATTCACGATAATCGCCAGCATTTGCACTTCCATGAATTCAGATATTCTGTTTTGAAATTTTCTCCCCTCTCCCGGCTGCCATATTTTGTGATAATGGATTGTGGCTGACGATATTTTATTTCGTTTTATCTGGTCCTCGAGGAATTTTGCTTCGAACTGATTCAAACTGTCCGCATGGTTCATCATCGCTTCCCTCTGGTGGGGGTATTTCCCGGCAAACTCATCGGGAAATAAACCGCTGAAAATAGCATTTCTGCTAAACGGTGTGGCAGAGGGAAGCAAAGATAAATGGTAATGAACATTAATATCAAAATAACGGCTGATTTCGGGCATGATTGTCATGAACTGATCATGACGCAATGAATCGACCACAATCAGACAAACTTTCTCATCCTTTTTCAACAGGGGAACAACAAACCTGGGAATCAAGTCGACGGATAAGGGGGGTCGGTTTTCGGTCCACAACCAATCATGGTAGTGATCCTCGATAAAATGGATAAACTCCCGGTCACAGGTCCGGATCTGTTCTTCAAGTATTTTCCCCAGGCCCGTATCGCGACGCACATCGAATTCAAGTTGCCATTTGACAAGCCGGTTATAGAGTTCCCACCATTCCGTAATTGTTATTTGTTCCTGGATTTTGAATTCAATATCCTGAAATTCTTTTAAATAGCCGCTGGTTGCTTTTTCTTCCAGGATTTTATTTTCTTCCAGGACCTGCTTGCAAGCCATGAATATTTGGGTGGGATTCACCGGTTTAATAAGAAATTGGGCAACTTTTTCCGAAATGGCTTCGTCCATCAACCATTCTTCCTCGCTTTTGGTAATCATAATTACCGGAAGATTGGGCTTAATTTCTTTGATCCGGCGCAACGTATCCATTCCGTCCATGCCCGGCATAAACTGGTCCAGCAGCGCCAGGTGAAAGGATTCCTGTTCCACCATGGTGATGGCGTCACGACCATTGGTTACGGTCGTTAATTGATAACCCTTTTCTTCCAAAAAAAGGATGTGCGGTTTTAAATGGTCGATTTCGTCATCGACCCACAGGATTTTTCCACGGATTTTTGACATAATTCAGGGGCTGGAAACTACTCAATTTAAAGAATTAAACAGAAGGGATTAGTTGCGGGCCAAGTCCCCGGCACTGAAGTCCCCGGCACTTTCAAAGTGCCGGGGACTTTTCGGGACTTTTTCTCTCAACAATCCAAAAAATACGCCTTTAGCTCTTCTACCAACTTTTCGGAGGGATGATAGTCAAAAACAAAATCTTTATAATCATCACGAGTAGGAAAATATGTACGAATAAATTCTCTATCTACTAATTCACCGTTTCTAATCCCTGTCCACTCGGGATAATTCGAATATGACCACTGTTCGAGACTCGTTACTAAGGGTTTCTTCCCACTAATTGGATTGCAATGAATATATCGGCATAAATGTATCAAATATTCTTCCTTATCAACTAAGATGCTTTTAAAACGATCTCCGAATAAAGTACCCGAACGATTATAGCGAAGATTAAATGCTTTGGAATAACTGTTAAAAATAGCCTGTATCGCTTTGGAAATGGGAATATCATTATCCTGTCGTAATAAAAAATGATAATGATTCGGCATCAGGCAATAAGCAATCGGCGCAATATGATCGCGGGGGAAAATTTTTCTAATACGTTGCAGTAGAAAACGATAGTTATCATGGCTTCGAAAAATATTCTGCCCGTTTACACCGCGATTGTATATGTGGTAGTAATAACCCTTTTTAAACTCGGTCCTTCTATATGGCATTGCGATCCTTATTTCAGTCCCTTTTTTAAAGTCCCCGGCACTTTATAAGTGCCGGGGACTTGGGAAGTCTTATTTCGCCGTGAGGGTCCAGACTCCATCCCAATCTTCACCGGGAGGATTTTCCTTCAAATATTCGCAGCGCGCGATATAGACCGTAGAGGGGTTTGTATTCCGTCCCGGGAACATCACTTCCAGTTTTTCCGCTTCCTTAAAGGCTTCCAGTGCCAAATCCCATTTCTGTTCAAAATACAATTCCTGGGCGGCATGAAATGCGGCCACCGCTCTTTCGTTTTGCTCGTCCAGCTTCCCCTTTTCCGCCAATAATTCATAAACCCTGACAGGAACCTTTTTCCCTTTCACCCGGACATAATCCAAAAACCGCCATTCAAACTGGTCCTTCACGGCCTTATATGTGCTTTCCGCGACCTGAATATAAACACCATATTGCTTGGCCGACGATTCCAATCGCGAAGCGATATTGACCATATCGCCCATCATCGTATAATTCATGCGCATGGTGGAACCCATATTGCCGGTTACGATTTTTCCCGAACCGATGCCGATACGATGTTGCATATTATGAACGATTTCCGGCCATTCCTCCTCGGACCGCCATTTCCGGCGTAATTCCTCCAGTTTCGCCCCCATTTCAAGCGCCGTCATACAGGCCTGATACTCGTGGTTTTCCACGGGGACGGGAGCTCCGTAGAAAGCAACAATGGAATCCCCGATATACTTATCAAGTGTGCCCCTCCGGTTTAACAAAATAGTCGTCATTTCGGTCAGATACTCATTCATTAAACTAACCATTTTTTCCGGTTCCAGGACTTCCGAAAAGGACGAAAAACTTTGAATATCAGAAAAGAACGCGGTATGGTAACCAGCCACGCCACCCAGCTTTGGCTCCTGTTTTTCCTCGTACATCCGTTCGATTAGTTCAGGGGAGATGTAGGTACCGAACGTATTCTTTAAAAACTTTTTATCCTTTTGTTCATTAAGGAAACGGTAGATCACGTTACTTGTATACGTAACAATTATTCCGGCCAGGGGAGCGACGATGGGGATTACCGTGCTTTCTCCGATACCCGGCAAGGCCGATTTAAACCAATCCATGTGTTCAAGAACAAACGTGTTCGGAAGAACCGCACTCAACAATACTTTGGGAAACCATAATAAATCGTTGACGAAAAGACCACATCCGATACCGAAATAAACCAACCCTTCGATAAATACCAATATTCCGGCGATCACAGGGTTTACGAACATCAACAATGAAAATGCAATGACCGACAATAACGTAACCAGCAATGTATGACTGAATGGATAATCATGGAACAAATTCATGATTCGCCCACCAACCACATTAAGATAATTGCCATGTAAAATGGTCTGAATCGCATTAGCGTGGGTTTCCATTCCCGGTGTCAACTGTTGCTTTCCCATGTAATTATAAAACGGCGTGTATTTGGTATCGTGGATAACTTCCACGGCCACTCCGATAATTACAATCTTGTTGTAAAATGGAGAGGTGGTAATATCAAACTCCGAACCAAGCCCCAGTAAATCAATCATTTCCTGTCGTTCCGTAGAGTCTTCGATAGCCTGAACCCATTCGGGAATATCTCCCGGAATAAACTGGCTCATCCAATCAATGTCTTCTTCCGGATCACGGAGTTCGACATCTTCGGTATCGTAAACATATGCGAGGGAATACCTGGGGAAAGTTCCCCAAGGCGGCAGGTTTTCTTCGGAGGGATATTTGTACCCCGATGGCGGGCCATAATAATTCACCAAAAAGGAATTTCCGAAACCATGAGTTTTTATCCTGAAAGGACCGTAACGGCAAATCAATTCTTTCTGATCAAAATACGTCAGCGCCGTGTCGGGAATATCCAGATATGCTTTAACCGCTTTTAATCCCAACGTCAGGTAATACTTATCGGGCTTATGTTCCATCTGTCCATAAATGGCATATTGTCTTGAAAAGCCGTCCGGATCCATTAAATCATTGATCAACCCTGTATCGGGCCCCCCTTTCATGATAGCGGGGACCGGCCTTGAAACATATTCCGGGGGAATACGATTGGGTTCTTTAACCATCTTGGTGGAAAGAACTACTTTGGTACCGTACGCCTTCGCTTCGGCGATTGCATCGCCGAATACGTAATCACCATGCCGGGGTTTCAATTGAACTATATCCTTAAACTCACCCGCCATCCCGTCAATAAATTTATCCACGGTCTCGGAGTAACGATCAGGGGCATCAAATTGAATATCGAAAACAATAACCTTTGCCCCTGCCTTGTATAGATTCCGGACGACCTTGCCCCATACTTTCCCCCGTGGGTAAGGCCATTCATAAGGCATAAGACGATAAGCTTCGTCATCCACCTCTACCAAAACCACGTTGGTCCCTAATTTAATAATCGACGAATCCGCTGCTCTCCATCCGGTCAACGGACCTCTTACCGTGTTAAAACGGTAATCATAGGTTTTTAATTCCAGAATATCAAAAACACCCAACCAGTGTAATAAACTCACAAGAAGGATTGAACCTGCCGTAAGCAGAATTCCCACACCATAAGATTTGATAAATTTTATAACTCTGTCCATCGAATTAAAACTTGTACCCTAAAGTTAATAACATTCCCGACGCATTGATACCCCAGGGTTCCCCCCACTCATCGATCTTCCCATCGCCGTCATTATCCTGCATATCGTCTTTGAAAACCCCGGTATGACTTAACTCCAAATTGCCTGAGACAGAGAGACTTAGTTGTTCAATGATTTTCATTTCCCCTCCCAATTTAACCCCAAACAAACTTGTTTCCACGCTCCCTGCGCTGTGCAAATAAGAAAATCCTCCGTTTAACCGCAATGTATTTTCCCTTAACAGGTAGCTTCCATTCATTGCGAAAGCAGTCCAGGTATATGGTAATTTCGTCACAATACCGTTTTTCATAATAGGCAGAAAAAGATCGGTTCGGCTGAAACTCAGGGTTGTTCTTAACGGCCGGACAAATCTACTTGATAAATTAACCGAATAAGTCTTGCTATCCGTTTTTTGAAAAAGATAGTTGTTTTTTCTTTCCGCCGCTAACAAATCCTTATTGTTTACTTCGCTGTAATTCACCACAAAGCTATGTTTCATTCCCAAAAAAGACACCGGAAAATTTATCGATAACAAGGAATTGACGGCTCGCGAATCTTCCCTTAAATCCATACCGCTGCTTTCTATTTTCTTTTTTTCATTATCTTTTCCGATCGACTGAACATTAAACATGAAGGAGGGTACCCCGGGCCCCGGGACCAACGTCACGCTGGTTGAAAACGTATTTGTATTAAGAGGATCCAAGGTGGTACGAAGAATTTTATTGTCACGATGTTTGTAACTCGCGCTTATTTGTAATTTATTGTCCAATAAAGATAACCGATTCTGCAGGATAAACTCCCTTAGATTGCTCGTTAGATAGGGATTACCCAGGGAAACATATTCCGGTCCGATTTGCCTATATTCGATGAGAAAATTGTTCCTGGGGTATCGTCCTTTTAACCGTAAATGAAACGCCGATGACGGCATGTTGATGACAGTTGTTATTGGTTGTTTCTGAAAAGCGGAAAAATCAAATGGTAGCAGTGGAGTCATGAAGGCATTGACAGTGAATAAGCCCTCGTAAGTGGCTGGATCCAATATGGAAGCCGTGTCAATTTTCAAGGGAGTACCGGTCACCAAACCGGATTCGTCATACTGAACGCCAATGAACCCGTCCAGACTATCATCCAAAGTCGTATCCATCTCCGCCCGAGTCATGGCTCCATCCCAAATGTTGCGGTTGTACAGACTAATGTTCCAACTGAATTCAAAGACCAATTTTTGCTGATCAAAGGTTGATCCCAGATCAAATCCCATTACCAGATTGTCTTCCGGATCGCCTCCTCCCCATTTTTTTTCAGGAAGAACCAATATGCCACCGGCCGTGTCTACTGCCGATTGGAATTGATCCAGGGTATATGTGCCCGGATCAATACCGGCAGCCAGGGTATCCACGGTAAACGTCGCTGAAGGACTAATAATTTTTTTAACGGATTCAACCTGATCTTTGGCTTTCAACACATGCAATCCAAGGATAACCCTGGAATACATATCCACGACCAATCGATAGGCATTAATATCACGTCTGAATACATATCCCCGGCGATCCAGGTAATAGGTGGCCTGGTTTACACTGTCGGTCTTTGTTTCCTGCGACAGTAAGTAATATCCCCTGTCCTTTTCACCCGCCCATTGAATGGCGCGGTTTAATTGACCGCGGACGACCTGGAAGCGAAACCAGGGCAAACGGACATTTACACCCAATCCCCGGACCCGTTTGCCATCGATCGTGAACGCGTTCAAACTGGGGTTAAAATCACCTGCCTGGATGGTCAAATACTCACCCAGATTAATAGTACCGTTTAAACGGTTTAACGGTTGCTGGTAAGGTGATTCCCGACTCGTAAGACGAAAAGTTCCTTTCATATTCACCCAGGTAATACCGCCTTCGATTTTACCCTTTATTTCGGAAATATTAAGGATGCTTTCGCCCGCGTACTCCGACGACATACGGGTGTTGATGTCGCCGTTGTAGGCGATCCGGTCAAGCAATCCGAATCCGGATTTCGAGACCGTGAAAGACCATTCGGTAGGTTGAATAGCCGACCCATAATCCGTGGACATGGTGATGCGAACGTTGTGAAAACCCACATCCAGTTTTTCCGGAACAAGGTTGATTATTCCTTCGCTGATTTCGGTTTCCGAGGTGTAATCATCGCCGTCGATATAAACGCGGATTGAATTCGTATCTACATCAGGAACATTAAACAGGGATACGGCGATGACGACCTCGTCGGGAGGAACCAAATCACCGGGTTCGGGTGACAGGATTAATACGTCCGCTGATATTGTTCGTCGACCGGCAACCCGATCTGATCCGGGAAAACTACGGCCGGACTCCGGTGTGGATTTAATGGGAACAAAATGAGGTGTTTCAAAAGGTGTTTCGGAAGGAGTGGCATATATGCCACCGCTCTGTGTTTTTAATATGATTACATATTCCAGTCCGTTTGGAGTCAGATAATCACCAGGGATAATACCAACCCAACCACCATCACGATAATAAAGTGGTTGTTCACGGTAACTCAGGTCACCGGCCTCACGGTAATAAAGGTTGGCTTCAATTATTTTCTGTTGAGTCGTTACGGATACCGTTAATTCCAGGTCTTCTCCTTCGGTGCCGGATTCCGGGGGAAGATGATATAAATCACCGCTTGTCTGGGCGTGGAGAACCAATTGGGACAACAACAGAACCATCCCCACCAACACGGAATAAGTACCGGCGTATGACCGCGCAATCATTGGAAAAGTTTAGGGGATTTGAGAACGGGAAAAAAGACCTATTGATAGCGAATCAATAGGGTTTTTGTCTCTCCGGAGGCGTCCTGGAATTCGATCCGAAGTTCAGAAACACCGCCTTCTTCGGATTCGTCGGGATCTTCCGGAATCGAATTCATATTTGTGGTTTCCGAATTAATCGACCCGTCCGGAGCGGAATTCCCGGTGTTCCCGGCAAGAATGTCGATTGATATTCCGCTGAATATATTAGTAAAACTGATCACTCCGTCAATTCCGAATAATTGGTCGCCACTAAATGGGTCTGAAATCAACCAAAAATCGGTACCTTTTACCGACGCCACTGAAGTCGGAGTTTGAACAATGAAATCTCCTTTACGTTGTTCGGACACTTGGGCCCTGAGAGTTCCCTCACTCATATTAATCTTCTTGGCGATACTGGTGGCTGTGCGTTTACCGGTGATTTCTATTTCCGTGTCACCTTTTATTTTCAAAGCGGATTTATCATCGATAAAAATAATCGCAATGAACCCGGACATTCCGGTTCGGAGTCTATCGCCGTTCTCCAAGACCGTTCCCGGTTTTAATTGTTTATAACCGGTGTTTGTAGAACGTCGTATTTCAGCCTTCCCTTTTACCTTTGTCGTGACTGCGATTTTACTGGCCGCTTGCATGCTGCCGGCTAAACAAAACAGTAAGAAGAGAACGAAACCAATTTTAAATCGCATAACCATTAATCTTCGACCTCTATATTCACAATGGTAAGATTTTGGTTCATGATTTGGTTTACGATATAGGTTATACTGGATTCATCCACATTAACACCGTTAATAGTGAATTTTCCGGTGGGGGTAAATCCCTGCAATGGGCTTCCGGGACCGAACAAAGTATTGAATTGATCTTCCCCTATTGTCTGTTGCAACAATTGCACAATTGGAGGCAATGCAAGCGGTGCCGACGGACCGCTTCCCATATCGGCGATTTTGAACGCCCATATTGGTGAAAGTATCTCCTCCGTACCGGCTGTAGTGGATAACGTTTGTTTAACTTGCCAAACATAAATTTTACCATATTCCAGGGGTCTGGCGCCGGATAGGGGATACTGAAAACTTGTAAAACTGCCTATTGGTTCCCATCCCTGGGACTGGTCAAATGGCAAAGATGTTTCATCTTCAATTGCTTCCTCAAGCGAAGAATGGATGTCTTTTTTAAATTCCGCAACCCGTATATAATTTTCACAACCGGCACATGATTGGGAATACCAATTGAATACCGGATATGTCGTATAGAGAATATTTTCGCTGGTATCCGCTAGGGCGCCTCCCGGTGACTCAAGGTTGATAGTATTAGGCGTTTGGACAATTATTGTTCGCGAATCCTGGTCGGACAGGGTTAAATTATTTTCGTCCGGTCCTGAATATACCTTTATTTCAAAGGTGTATTCGCCATCGGCCAAACGGCCGCTGGTAATAATCGAACTCAACAGAGCTTCAAATTCCGAGGGGTTGATTATTTCCAGGATATTTGCCCGGACGGAAACGGGATTCGGAGGAGATGCCATATCATAAAGAGTAGTCATTTGGGCTGATAGATCCCGATTATCAATTACCAGATCAGCCTGCAATAAAAAGGGGTCTGTTTCCAATTCAACAAAGACCGCGGGAGTATTCACTCCCAGCGCCGGTGATAACATTGATGCCCGGAACCATATCTTTGTATAAACGGGGTATGAATCGGAATATAGTCGAAATCTGAATAGCTGAACATCGGACGAACCCGTTTGAATATCGAAACTACTTACATAATAAGTTGCGTACTCAAAGAATTGTCCTTCCAGATGGACTGTCTGAGGGAAAAGCAAAGCCGGCACAAATAATACAATCAATAAAACCGATAATATGACGGTAATATTTATTTTTCTCTTAATCATGCTCTTGTCTCCCGCGGAACAATTTAGACGCATGGACATGGATAAATCAATATAATTCCTGAAAATAACCATACTTTTTTTTATATTGTGAGATGAATCACAAAGAAATCTGTAAAATAGTAGCTTTTTAATCCGATCAACTTTTTCCCTGCTCTTGAAAATAGCCCACTCTGTAAATGGCTCTACTCTCCCATCCCGGTGGCTATCGGGACAGTACCACCGGTCAAGTATATTTACATAATAAAAAAGCCCTCCCGTAAAAAGCAAGAGGGCTTTAATAGGTTCACGGCAACAACCTATTCTCCCATCCCGGTGGCTATCGGGACAGTACCATCAGACAAGTACATACAGCATAAAAAAAGCCCTACCGTAAAAAAACAAGAGGGCTTTAATAAGTTCCCGGCAACAGCCTATTCTCCCATCCCGGTGGCTATCGGGACAGTACCACCGGTCAAGTATATTTGCATAATAAAAAAGCCCCCTCGCAAATGCAAGGGGGCTAATAGGTTCCCGGCGACGACCTACTCTCCCACGCTGGTCTCCCGCGCAGTACCATCGGCGCTGTAGGGCTTAACTTCCGTGTTCGGGATGGGAACGGGTGTTTCCCCTACGCTATGGTCACCGGAATAAGTTTCGTTGAATTATTATTGAAATTGACGCGAACCCAAAGATAAAAATAATAATTGGTAAAGCCGTTCGGCATATTAGTACCACTCGGCTGAATACATTACTGTACTTACACCTGTGGCCTATCAACGTTGTAGTCTTCAACGAGCCTTATTACCATTATGGTAGGGAGATCTCATCTTGGGATCGGCTTCGCGCTTATATGCTTTCAGCGCTTATCCTAACCGAACGTAGCTACCCAGCGATGCCTCTGATGAGACAACTGGTACACCAGAGGTTCGTCCACATCGGTCCTCTCGTACTAGATGCAGCTTCCCTCAAATCTCCTGCGCCCACGGCGGATAGAGACCGAACTGTCTCACGACGTTCTAAACCCAGCTCACGTACCACTTTAATGGGCGAACAGCCCAACCCTTGGGACCTTCTCCAGCCCCAGGATGTGATGAGCCGACATCGAGGTGCCAAACCTCCCCGTCGATGTGAACTCTTGGGGGAGATAAGCCTGTTATCCCCGGAGTACCTTTTATCCATTGAGTGATGGCCCTTCCATACGGAACCACCAGATCACTAAGCCCTACTTTCGTACCTGCTCGGTCCGTCGACCTCGCAGTCAAGCCTCCTTATGCCTTTGCGCTCTACGCACGATTACCGACCGTGCTGAGGAGACCTTTGGGTTCCTCCGTTACTTTTTAGGAGGAGACCGCCCCAGTCAAACTACCCACCTAGCACTGTCTCTTGCCCTGATTCAAGGGTCAAAATTAGAACCCTAGCAATACAAGGGTGGTATTTCAAGGTTGGCTCCACCCCAACTAGCGTCGGGGCTTCACTGCCTCCCACCTATCCTACACATGTAGAACCAGAATCCAATGCTAAGTTGTAGTAAAGGTTCACGGGGTCTTTTCGTCCTGCCGCGGGTAGCCGGCATCTTCACCGACACTTCAGTTTCGCTGAGCTCCAGGTAGAGACAGTACCCAAGTCGTTACACCATTCGTGCAGGTCGGAACTTACCCGACAAGGAATTTCGCTACCTTAGGACCGTTATAGTTACGGCCGCCGTTTACTGGGGCTTCATTTCAGAGCTTCCCCCGATTAAATCGGGGTAACCCCTCCATTTAACCTTCCAGCACCGGGCAGGTGTCAGTCCCTATATTTCGTCTTACGACTTAGCAGAGACCTGTGTTTTTAGTAAACAGTCGCTTGGGCCTGGTCACTGCGACCCCTTTCAGCTCCCTTCGCGTGGAAGTTCACCTAATCAGGGCACCCCTTCTTCCGAAGTTACGGGGCCAATTTGCCGAGTTCCTTTACCTGGATTCTCTCAAGCGCCTTAGGATTCTCTCCTCGCCCACGTGTGTCCGTTTAGGGTACGGTCAGCTCGTGATCTCGCATAGAGGCTTTTCTTGGCAGTATGATTAGGGTCAGTTTACGTCCTAGGGACTCCTGTTCGTGTCTCGGAGTTAACATCCCGGCGGATTTACCTGCCAGGACCTCCTACGCACTTAAACCCGGACAATCAAAACCGGGCTGACCTTTCACTCCTGCGTTCCCCCATAGCTCAAACAATCACGCGCTGGTACGGGAATATTAAACCCGTTTCCCATCGCCTACGCCTTTCGGCCTCGGCTTAGGATCCGACTAACCCTGAGCAGAGTTACTTTACTCAGGAACCCTTGGGCTTTCGGCGATCCGATATTTCATCGGATTTATCGCTACTCGTGCCAGCATACTCATTTCCATCTCCTCCAGCCGCCCTCACGGGTCGACCTTCACAGGTTAATGGAACGCTCGCCTACCCCCCGATCGAAATCGGGGCCAAAGCTTCGGTACCATGCTTTACAGTCCCGGAAATTATCGGCGCAAAACCCCTCGACTAGTGAGCTATTACGCTTTCTTTAAAGGATGGCTGCTTCTAAGCCAACCTCCTAGCTGTCTGGGCGATTTGACATCCTTTATCACTTAGCATGGATTTAGGGACCTTAGCTGTTGGTCTGGGCTGTTTCCCTTTCGGCTACGAAGCTTATCCCCCGCAGCCTCACTGCCACAGATCATGTATCCGGTATTCGGAGTTTAGTTGGGGTTGGTAAGCTTGTGGGCCCCCTAGCCCATCCAGTGCTCTACCCCCGGTACACTTCTGTGACGCTGCCCCTAAAGGCATTTCGGCGAGAACCAGATATCTCCGAGTTTGATTGGCCTTTCACCCCTAGCCACAGCTCATCCCCCAGTTTTTCAACGCTGGTGGGTTCGGTCCTCCATTCCGTGTTACCGGAACTTCAACCTGGCCATGGCTAGATCACTCGGTTTCGGGTCTGCCGCAGATTACTTAACGCCCTATTCAGACTTGCTTTCGCTTCGGCTCCGTCCTTTCCGGACTTAACCTCGCAATCTACGAGCAACTCGCTGGCTCATTATGCAAAAGGCACGCCATCATCCCCCCGATGAATCGGGAGGACTCTGACCGCTTGTAGGCATACGGTTTCAGGTTCTATTTCACTCTCCGCTAGGAGTACTTTTCACCTTTCCCTCACGGTACTAGTTCACTATCGGTCACATGGGAGTATTTAGCCTTACCAGATGGTCCTGGCGGATTCACACAGGATTCCTCGTGTCCCGCGCTACTCGGGTGTCATTCCCAGCGAGATCCTCCGTTTTCACCTACGGGGCTATCACCCGCTATGGCCGGCCTTTCCATGCCGTTCGGTTAACGTTGGATTTTCTGACTCGCCGAGCTGTCTACAACCAGCTCTGAAATGATCCCACAACCCCACTGACGCAACGCTTGCAGGCTTGGCACGTCAATGGTTTAGGCTCTTCCCCGTTCGCTCGCCGCTACTTAGAGAATCACTCTTGTTTTCTCTTCCTGGAGTTACTTAGATGTATCAGTTCACTCCGTTCGCTCTACCCACCCTATGTATTCAGGTGGGAGTAACCCGATATTACTCGGGCTGGGTTGCCCCATTCGGAAATCCCCGGATCTAGGGTTGTTTGCACCTCCCCGAGGCTTATCGCAGCTTACCACGTCCTTCATCGCCTCCATGTGCCTAGGCATCCACCGTACGCCCTTAGTAGCTTTACCAAAGTATCATTTTTATCTTTGGGCTACCGGCGTCAATTTCAAATTGTCAAAAAGCTTACTTGTATTTTTGGAGCGTATATTGGTCAAACAAACGACCTTCCCGATCAAATCGGGACGCTCTCCCCTTCAAGTCTCCGGTCGTTAAACCGAAAGACCTGACGTCGCTACTGTTAAAAAACGGTTGGTGGAGCTAGCCGGGGTCGAACCGACGACCTTCCCGATCAAATCGGGACGCTCTCCCCTTCAAGTCTCCGGTCGTTAAACCGAAAGACCTGACGTC
>JALUTR010000382.1 GCA_027021785.1 Fidelibacterota bacterium
GAATATTTCAGATTAGCATTTATCCGATATTAAACTCCTACGAAGTTTCCCCTGACACATATTCCCAAGTCCTTCCCTAAGACGGCGGTAGGAAAATCAAATGTACGACAACCATCCTGGCTACGTTGCACTACGCCAGGTAAACATTGGTTGTCGTTTCTAAACGGCGCATTGAGCAAATTGACTGTAGTCGTCAAGCAGGGATGCTTGACGTACATGTACGACAACCATCCTGGTTGTCGACCTTAAACGGCGCACTGAGCATTTGACTGTAATCGTCAAGCAAGCCTGCCTGTCGAAGTAACACGTAGACAGGGATGCTTGACACGTACATGTGTGACAACCATCCTGGCTACGTTGCACTACGCCAGGCAAACATTGGTTGTCGACCTTAAACGGCGCACTGGAGCATTTGACTGTAGAACACCGGGCAATTGTCCCTTGTCGTAATGAGGATTTGTATGGCGTAAAGTAGTGTGGTCTTGGGGGCAATACATACCGCTATCCGGCGCCACTTTAATATGTATCCTTGTGTATTTAACAAATCAAATCCCCTTAAAAAATAGCGTAGCCCAATCTTGTCGTGGCGGCGTGTGCGCCGACTATTAATTCCGGAAACTATCAATGATGTAACCGGTATAGACTACTGCGGATTGCTACTCCACAGAATCTAAGGCCAAAAACTCTGCCGAGTACGGCAGAGTTCTTAAGCGTCCGCTTTGATCCTGATGGAAAAAACACTCCCCTCCCCTATTTTGCTGGAAACGGAAGCATCTCCGTCGTGGACCTGGGCAATATGTTTCACAATCGCCAAACCCAGGCCGGTTCCGCCTAATTTCCGGCTACGCGCCCGGTCCACCCGGTAGAATCGTTCAAATAAACGATCAAAATGCTCCGGTGCAATACCGGGACCGAAATCCTGGACGGAGATTACCACCTGTTTTCCATCCCGTCGGGCCGAAATAATCACTTCGTTGCCGGAATCGCTAAACTTAATGGCGTTATCAATGAGGTTAACAACCGCCTGTTCAATCAAGGGAGCATTCATCGGGGCTTTCAGGTCCTCGGGACAGGATATACGAAGCAAAACACCTTTCCGGTCCGCCTGCGCCTGGCAATCTCCGGCCGAACGGCGCAATACCTCCCCTACAGGCGTTAAGGACACGGCAATATCACCGGTATTTTCTTTTTGTTCAATCCGGGATAAAT
>JALUTR010000383.1 GCA_027021785.1 Fidelibacterota bacterium
TCCCGGTTATCAGTCCTCCCGTTGGTGAAGCGGTCTGGTACCATCGTATGGCCTGGGTCAGGTACATCCATTTCGGAACGGCATTCATATTCATTGCCAATTTCCTGTTTCGGTTGTACTGGGCCCTGTTCGGGAACGATCGGTACGGCAGATTCGGTGGATTTAAGCCCTGGTTACCGGCATGGTGGGGACAACCGTTCAAGGAGCAACTGGCCAGTTACCTTTTCCTGAAAAAAGAAGAACCCGATTACTGCGGCCATAATCCGGTTGCCGCCCTGACACATTTCCTGTTTGTGTTCCTGGGTTCCTGGTTCATGATCCTGACCGGTTTGGCCATGTACGGCGAGAACAATCCCGGAGGATTTTTGGACTCCATGTTCGGGTGGGTTGTGTTGCTGTTCGGCAGTAGCCTTACCATGCATACCATGCATCATCTGGTGGCCTGGGTTTTCCCGGTTTACCTGATTTTGCATCTGTATGCCGTGGTGCGGCATGATATTGTGAACCGGTCCAGTATAACCTCTTCCATCATTACCGGGTATAAAACCCGCGTGGAAGAATGTGCGGAATACGCCGACTAAAAAGCGTCCCAATATAATAGATTAAAAATACTGACGAGGAGGTGGAAGCGGTCATTGATTCCACCTCCTCAATCAACATAAAAAAACCTGAGTTGGGATTTACCCCGTGAAAATAAACGTATTAGGTCTGGGAAATATCATGTTCGGCGATGAAGGTTTTGGAGTGGAAGCGGTAAAACAGCTCCAAAAGACGGACCCGTTTCCCGAAGGAGTGGAAATCATCGACGGCGGAACCCAGGGCGTTTACTTGTTAGACTACGTTGAATCCACTGACTGTCTCCTTGTATTTGACGCTTTAATACCGCGGGAATACGAATGCCGGGTGTATACTTACAGGAACGAAGAATTGCCGGCCTTCATTCATCGGAAAATGTCTTCTCATCAAGTCGGATTAAGTGAATTGTTATCTCTGGCTAAACTTCACGACCGATTTCCCGATGAAATCGCGTTGATTGGTATTCCCCCCCAGGACCTGCAAATGGGGATTGGATTAAGTCCCGTCGCGCAGGAATTGTTGCCGAAAGCGGTAGAAGCAGGCCGGAAAATTATAATGAACTGGCTGTCAATGACTTAGCCTGGGTAATTCCCCGAAGGTCCGGGATTTCCAACATCAGCAAAAACGAAAAGACCGGTAGTTTCTCATAAAAGACACAAATATATCAATCCTCTGTTTGTTGAATTATTCTTCGTCAAAAATCCCGCAAAATACGGGGTTAAAATGAGTACCCTGGGAATAATTGTCCTGGTGATAATTTCCATTCTGGCAGGGTTCTTTATTAATTCAGTCATTTATTATGCGAAACAAAAAGTGAAAATCGGTGAGCCGGCCCCAAGTTTTTATGCGGAGTTACTGGGAGGCAATAAGATCGGATTGGGAAAATGGGAAAAACCGCCGAACCCGATTTTACTTTGTTTCATTTCCCCCCACTGTAGTGTTTGTCGCCGGTTGGCTCGATATTTGGAGGAGTTGAATACAAAATATAAGCAGGCCGGAATTGATGTAATCTTATTGGGAATAAACGGTTCCAAGGAAGATTTCATCCGGTGGAAAAAAGTGTCGCAGATTGATTTGCCGATCGCGGTGGATATTAATGGTACTTCAAA
Organism: Fidelibacterota bacterium; assembly: GCA_027021785.1. Classification (GTDB taxonomy): domain Bacteria; phylum Fidelibacterota; class Marinisomatia; order Marinisomatales; family JAADGP01; genus JAADGP01. Next base: position 1,686 of record JALUTR010000383.1, read on the forward strand.
AGTTCATTATGTCGTTTATTCATTACCGGCCGTGTTCTATATTTCATCCGGGGGAATAATAAAAATGATGCATACCGGATTTAAAGCCGGTGACGATGAGAAATTGGCAGCTTTATTCAAAAAACGCTTAGATAAATAGTGCCCCACACCTACGTGCCGCTCTACGGTGTGCAGGCACACCTACGTTCTTAAATAGTTGAGTCCATAAGTTTCTGTACTTTTAAAAGAAGGGTCATAGTTTTCTTCTAAATTTGTAATGCAAAAACAGAATAAAGGAGAAAGACCATGACCCGTAACAAAAGTACAAAGAAAAACATAAATGACACAGAGTTTTTAAGACAGATGGTACAGACCTACTTACAGGAATATTTAGAACAGGAGATAACAAATCATATTGGGGCCTTGCCTTAAGAAAGGACTCTTAAATTCACTACGGTGCGCAAGCACACCTACGTTCCAAAGTGCACTTCGGTGTGCAGGCACACCTGCGTTCTAAAATGAACTACGGTGTGCAGGCACGGGAATAGTCCGTGGGATCGCCAGGAAATACCCTCCGGCGCAAGTGGATAGATTGTCAACGAAACCGGATTAAGCGACAAATAATAACGGCCACACCTTAACCAATAGAATAACGAAAATAAACAAGTTGATAAAGTGGACCGTTAAGCAGGGACGACATAAAACCCTTAATATGTACAACCCCCAGGCTAGATAAACGCTGTAAGCAAAAACCAGCAGGGCGATAATAAACAGGAATTCAACAGTTGGTATGCCATATAGTTGGTTGCCCACCGTCATGGCAATCATTATCGGATAATACCAAAGCCCCCAGAAAGCGTTCGATTTCCCAAAAGTTTGCCCGAATTTCGTATCAACAATTTCGTCACACCGGCAATCGGTCATTCGCAGAAACTTCAACATCCAGAATACTTCCGCGGGAATTGTTTCTTTGTGAACCAGATAAAAATAGAGGGAGCTCCACCATCCGATTGAAGCTGATATAATCAGTAATATAAGGGCCATGGGCGCGCTGCCGATATTCAGGTTAATTTACGATTACGTCACGTTTACCTATGCCGGTTAACGGCAGGCCGGGGTACAAACGGAAGATTCATAATTTCGCCGTAATTTCGGAGGCCAACATGGAAGTGTATATTTTGAACATTTCGTGGCTGCGGAAGACAAAATCTTCCAGGTTAAATACACCTTCATTCGAACGTATGGTGTTGTAGGAAACCAAGGGACGTTTTAATTCAAAGGAACACCGGTTATTGTAATTATAGATAAATTTTTCTCCGTTTCTTTCCGGGAATCCGATTCCCGGAGCGGATGTTTTTGAATAACCGATTTCAACCTCGATCCCGGTCGGCCGGGAAAACTTTTTATCCCGGTCGGTAATGATCAACCGACCCTTGCCTTTTTTAACGGTGTAATCGATGACGGTATGCGCTTTAACAGCGGCGTCACCATTTACGTTGTCCAGGACTCCGGCTTCGAACCATTCGTTTTCAGAACTGCGTAGGGTTCTCCTGTTTTTTTCGGGAACTAATAAAATTCCGAGATGTGAAGCGCTGAACGTTTTGCTGATAAAAACCCTGTCCTTATTACCCGTTCCGGAATCATCATACTGATACAATTTCTCTTTTTTGTCCAATGCCCTGTAAATAGGACTCCTGGCGATTTTGCGACCGTCAATTACAGTCCACTCGGTATTGTTTTCCAACGTTTCGACGAAAATATTATACAATTCATCGGTGAGGTTCCTGGCCGCCAGGTCGGGTATATCCACCAGAAATTCGACCGTAAACTCGATAACGGCGACGTTATTAAAGGCGAAACTCTTTATCGTTTCCAAACCGATGGGTTTGATGAATTTTTTGGATGCTTTTTGGGAGTACTTGTTGTACCATTCCAGATTAAAGGGCAGGTTTTTCAAGGAACAGCTATTGATAAAGAGAAATCCTGAAAGCAGAATCAATAACGTCGATTTTAAAGTATATTTTACCATTGTTTAACTCCAATTACCATGTTTCAGCATATTCGTGGCAGTTGTTCCCCCACCGGCATATCCAGGACGCGGTTTACTCCCAGGCCGGTTTTAATCGCTACGGTTCCGGGATGATCGCCGACTACTTCGCCGATGATCACCGCTTTTTCGCCAAGCGGATCGGCATGCATGGCGGACAAAACATCGGCGGCATGTGTTTCCGGTACTACGGCGATCAGTTTTCCCTCGTTAGCCACGTAGAGCGGGTCGATCCCCAACACTTCACATGCCCCCTGCACTTCGTCACGGACCGGGATACGATCACCGTAAATCCGGATTCCCACGTTGGATTGGTGTGCGAATTCGTTCAACGTGGTGGCCACGCCGCCCCGGGTGGGATCGCGCAGAGCGTGGATTTCCTGCGTCGCATCCAGCATCTTCCGAACAAGCTGATTCAGGGCGGCGGTATCGCTGGAGACCCGGGTCCGGAAAGACAATCCCTCACGGCTGGTCAGCACGGCCATGCCGTGATCGGCAATTGTCCCGGAAAGGATAATCCGGTCACCGACTTGAAGATTGCCCGCGGAAATATGAACGTTATCCGGAACCACCCCGATCCCACTGGTATTAATAAACAGCTTATCGCAGCTTCCCTTGTTTACTACCTTCGTATCTCCGGTGACAATCATAACCCCCGCTTTCCCGGCCGCTCGCTCCATACTTACGGCAATGCGGTGCAAAGTTTCGATTGGCAATCCTTCTTCCAAAATAAACCCGACACTCAGGTAGAGCGGCTCCGCCCCGCTCATGGCCAAATCATTAACGGTTCCGTTAATGGCCAGTTCGCCGATATCGCCGCCCGGGAAAAAGATCGGATCGACAACAAAAGAGTCGGTAGTGAAGGCCAGTCGTTTTCCGGGATTGTCCAGGATGGCCTGATCTTCAAGTTTGTTCAGTAGTTTGTTTGCAAAACGAGGCAAAAATATTTTTTCGATCAGTTCAGCGGACAATTTGCCGCCCGCGCCATGCGCCAACTGAATTGTCTCATGGTGCATGATCGGCATTGGGCAGGCCAACGATTCGGGGAAATTTATTTCAGGGCGCGTCATGAAGATTTATTGCAACCGTTGATACTTAAAATAGGCGGCGCACGCTCCTTCGCTGGAAACCATGGTGGCTCCCAGGGGATGGCTCGGGGAACATTCCTTTCCGAAAGCGGGACATTCATTCGGTTTTTTCAAACCCTGCAGAATAATTCCGCTGATGCAGATTTCCGCTTCGTTGGCCTTAATGTTTCCCACGTCGAATTTTCGTTCGGCATCGAAATCCGCATATTTGTCACGGATCTTCAATCCGCTGGAAGGAATTTCCCCGATCCCGCGCCATTTACGATTGGTGATTTCGAAGATTTCCTTAATCAGCTTTTGAGCCGGTCGGTTCCCTTCCCGTTTTACGGAACGAAGATATTGGTTCTCCACTTCATGCCTGCCTTCCTCCAACTGCTTTACAACCAGCAGGATTCCTTCCAGAATGTCCACCGGTTCGAAACCGGTGGGAACGATCGGTACTTTGTATTTTTTCGCGATCGGTTCATATTCTTCCCAACCCATCACGGTACAGACATGACCGGCAGCCAGGTAACCCTGTACGCGGTTCTCGGGGGAAGACAACAGCGCCTCCATCGCCGGGGGGACCAATACATGACTGACCAGTTCGCTGAAATTCGTTAATCCTTCCTGCGCCGCCTGGTGGATGGCAAGAGCATTACCGGGCGCCGTTGTTTCAAAGCCGACGGCGAAAAATACGACCTCCCTGGCCGGGTTTTCGCGGGCGATTTTCACCGCTTCCAAAGGGGAATAAACCGTCCGGACATCGCCCCCCTCCGACTTGACCATAAAGAGGTCTTTCCGACTGCCGGGCACCCGCAGCATGTCACCGAAACTGGTGAAAATGACCTCGGGACGGGAAGCAATTTCAATCGCTTTGTCGATGACCTCCAGCGGAGTGACGCAAACCGGGCAGCCGGGGCCGTGAACCAGTTCGATTTCCTCCGGGAGTACCTGGTCAATACCGTTTTTGATAATGGAATGCGTTTGACCGCCGCAGATTTCCATGATTACCCAGGGACGCGTAACCGTGTTCCGGATCGCGGTTACGATCTTTTTCGCCAGTTCAGG
>JALUTR010000384.1 GCA_027021785.1 Fidelibacterota bacterium
GATAACCGGAAGACAATATCTTGACATGATGTTGTTAGAAAAACATGAAAAGGAACTTAAATCAATTAAACTAAAGAAGACTATGTCTGCTTAATGCATTTTACAGAACTTTTTGGACTTGATCCCATCGCCATCAACCTGTACAACGACACGGACGTTTGACTCACACGGCTTTTTACCGTTAGTCGATCAACCCTTCGGTATAGTCGCTGTAATACGAGCGCCGATTTTTCAGGATAAATGCCATTGCAGCGGCGGAAATGGCCAGTCCTTTTTCAATATTTATATCCGGATGAATCCGGAGCGCTTCGTTTCCGGGTAAACCCGACATTTCCACCAAGCCGATCCTTTTCCCGGCGCTGGTAAAGGTGTAACTCAATATTTTCGTCGCAAAAAACGGCTTCTTTCCCTCTATACGGGAATAAGAGCCGATCTGAATTTGCGTATCTCCACTGGTCAGTAACGTATCCCGCAGACTCCAACGTCGCTGCGAACGATTGTCCTGGAATTCACAACGTATTTGTTCGGTCCAGAATTCCCGGATGGGATATTCACAATCACACTCCCAACTGTTACCGAACACGTCTTCCAAACGAAAGTCCACTGATTCGAAGGTATAGGAAGAATAGATATAATCGGTATAGTACATAGTCGAGGGAATTATTTTATATCGCAGGTTATTGACACTGAAGGGGCCGCAATACAACTGGGGAGCATTCATTTCACCTTCGACGAACCATTTCGCGGTGCCGGCGAGTTCTTCAGGAACCAGGATCGTCACCGGAGAAGTACACCCCCACACAAGAAGACTAAGTAGCAAAACAAGATTAAAACCGTAACGTTTTAAAATAATTATTCTCCCTAAACCGTTATAATTTACCCTGTAATATTCCTTTTAACCAACATTCGTCTAAAATGGGTGTGAAAAACAAACAACCTCAATCCCGTTAAAAAAACAAAAAATTCAAATACTCCGGTTGCCTCGAATATTTTAATACAATAATTTAAGATGTGCTTATCCTAAATATACCTTAGGATTGAAACCAGAGGTTTAAAAACAGATGTTTTTCTAAGTAGGAGCAATTATGAGTAGAGAAGGGAAAATGTTCGTCAAAATCACGATCGGGATTTTGCTGATGTCAACCTACGGGTTGGCAAATCCAAATTTTGCAGAATTATCCGAAGAAACCAAGGAATGCATTGAATGTCACAAGTCGGAGAATGCAAGTCTTTACCAACAATGGGGGAACAGCAAACATTATGGCGCTAATGTCGGTTGTTTTGAATGCCACCAGGCCAACGCAAGCGATCCTGATGCATTTGAGCACAATGATTACACCATATCGGTAATTGTTTCGCCCAAAGATTGCGCAAGGTGTCACGCCAAGGAAGTGGACGAATTCGTGAATTCCCATCATTCGAAGGCAGGATTGATCATGGGTTCCCTTGACAATGTATTGGCGGAGGTCGTGGAAGGCAACAATGCTTTTAAAACACCGGCTTTCCCGTACGGGAACTCCGCCGCAGCCGTTAACGGCTGCTGGCAATGCCACGGAAGTGAGGTCAAGGTTCTGGAAGACGGGCGTCTGGACCCGGCCACCTGGCCCAACACGGGTATGGGACGTATTAATCCTGACGGATCAGGAGGCTCATGCAGCGCCTGTCACCAGCGTCACGAATTCTCAGTCGCCCAGGCCCGGAGACCGGAAAACTGCGGCAAATGCCACCTGGGGCCCGACCACCCGCAGAAAGAGATTTACGAAGAATCTAAACATGGCATCAGTTTTTACTCCAATGTTGATAAAATGAATTTGGAATCCTCCAAATGGATCGTCGGGGAGGATTACAGCGCCGCGCCAACCTGTGCCACTTGTCACATGTCGGCCACGCCAAACCAGGAAGTCACCCATAATATCGGCTTGCGGATTAAATGGAACAATCGCCCTGTTCATTCCAAATTATCGCATAAAACGGATGAGAAATGGGGTTTGTCCTCAGCCGGCATTACCGCCGACAAACGCCGTGAAAACATGTCCGATGTCTGTGTTGCCTGCCATAACGAGAATTTCACCGACAATTTCTTCACCCAATATGAAGCACTCATCCAACTGTACGACGAAAAATACGCCACACCGGGAGAAAAACTATACAAGGCCGCCATTCCCTTGCTGAAAGCAGACGCGGACGGAAACCATATTAAGTTCAGTGAACCCCTGGATTACATATGGTTTGAATTGTGGCACCACGAAGGACGCCGTGCCCGGCATGCCGCTTCCATGATGGCACCTGACTATACTCATTGGCACGGCACATACGATCTTGCCAAGAATTTTTACACCGAATTCATTCCGGAAATCGAGGAATTGATCGAACAAGGCCTGAATTCCGGAGACAAAAAGAAAATCAAGGCTGCGAAACGACTTCAAAAACAATTAGATAAAACGATGGCGGAAAACAATCACAAATGGATCGAAGGGAAAATGGATCCGGCGGAAAAAGCCCGCAGGAAAAAAGCCGCCGAAGAATTCAGAGCAAGATACAAGTAAGCACCGGGCGGGCAACCGATAAAAGGGGTGGTTGTCCGCCTGTACCATAAATCCGGATTAACCTCATCACAGGAAAGACAAAAATGAAAAGAACATTCTTAATGAGCATCGTTTGTTCAGGCTTATTGATCGGTTTGGGTTTCGCGCAGGGGAATCTGAAAATTTCCGGTCAGATACGACATCGATACGAAATGTCCGACAAGGATTTTGACAGCCGCACGGGAGCCGACAATTTCTCGTACCTTCGGACACGGCTGAATATCGGATTCAGTCCGGCGGAAGGCACACAGGCCTTTGTGCAGATTCAGGATTCCCGGAAATTCGGAGAGGAATTCAATACCTTAAAAGATGCTTCGGCCGACAACATGGATTTTCATCAGGCATATTTCAGAATCTCGAAATTGTTTGGGTTGCCGCTTGATGTAAAGGTTGGTCGATTTGAAGTTAATTACGGTCCACAACGATTTATCGGAGCTGTGGGATGGGACAATTTCGGCCGTAGCTTTGATGGCGTGATCCTGAATTATTCCAATAACCTGGTTAATATGGATATCTTCAACTTCAAGACCGTCGAATCCGCTCAACTCGGGGACAAAGGAGATAAAAACGTACGTGGTATTTACAGCTCCTTAAACCTGTTAAAAGGACAAACTTCTCAGGTTTTTCTCATTCAGGATGACAAAATGAATACCGTTGGGACATACCTGAAAGGAGGGATGTCCGGTTTAAAATATGAACTTGAATTTGCCTTGCAAAACGGAAAGACAAACGATTCCCTGAATGTGGCGGCAATGATGTATGGAGTAAATGTCGGATATAAACTTTCCACCCTGACCTTGACATTGGGATTGGATTATATCTCCGGAGATGATTCAACAACAACCGAATATGAGTCATTCAATACAATGTATTCGACCAATCATAAATATTACGGGTATATGGATTATTTCCTGAACCTCCCCGTAAATACGAATAATCTGGGACTTAAGGATATGTACGTAACGGCGGCGTTGGATCCGATCCTGGGAATTAAGCCCATCGCAACTTACCATATCTTTCGTTCGGACCAGAAAAATTCAGCGGGAGATTCGGATTTCGGCAATGAGCTGGACATTACTTTGAAACATCGTTACAATGAAAAAGTCTCTTTTGTCGCCGGGTATTCGATCTTTATGCCGGGTGCCCTTAAAGCGATCGATGGGGACAGAGCTTCCTGGGCTTACCTCATGACCATAGTTAATCTCTGAAAACCCGATTGGTTGCCAAAAAAGTGAAGGCCGTCCTCGCGGGCGGCCTTCTTTTCTCTCAAAATTCTTCGCTCCGTTCAGTCCAATGAAATCCCCGTTTACTTTACCACCAGTTTCCGGGTTAGTCATTACCGATCCGTGAACAACCGGTAAAAGTACAATCGGGACGGTTTCGTAAAAAGTAGATATTTTACCGCGGAGCTGCACGGATTTGACAGATAATATTCCGAAAAATTAAAACCTATATAATGTCTGGCGGAATGGTATCTATGCTCATGTAATATTAGTTAGTTATAAAGCTATATATGTTGTAATTTCCTGCCGGTTTTAGCAGAAAAGATTCGAGCTACAATTAGAAGCAGGTGTAATCCCCATTGAAGAAATCAGGGTACCGGTAAAAAAAGCCGGGATGAACTGCCTCCGGTGCTCCGTGCTTTGCAATATATCTATACCGAACCATCTATCAATAAGATCAAGTCCTAATTTTCCTGTAAAAAGGTGGCTTCTTCTGATTTTGGTTTTTGGTTGTTTTTTTCTTTCTCACGGATACCCAACTCCTGTCGTAAGACATCCAGGGCACACAGAATGCTGGGGGTGAACGTGATTTTACGCCAGCGATAAGAGGCGCGGATCAATACAGCGTAGATCAGCTTGAGAGCAGCCTTCTCCGTAAGAAAGCCGGTCCCGACCCGTCGGGATTTAGTGCGCCGGCGTTCTTCCACGAGACTCCGCTCAATGAGGTTGGTACTCCGCACATGACGACGGTGATTCAGGGGGATGCGTAAATGATTCAGCAACGCCTCCAAATCATCCTGGAAGGCCCGCACCAGGGTCGGAAAGTCCGCTTGGTAACGCTGGATAAATTCCATCGCCCATTGGCGTCCCTGATCATAGGTGGGAGCATCTCGGATGACGAGCAATTCCTGCTTGATCTCCGGCCAGACATCCGCCGGAACCTTCCCGGAGAAATTCCGCAAACGGTGGACCCAGCACCGCAGACGCAGCGTCTGGGGGAAAACCGTCGCAATGGCCTGTATGGCTCCTAACGAGCCATCGCTGGTAACCGTCGTGGGCGGCCGAAGCCCACGTTTTACCAGATTCCGCAACACATCCAACCAATTATCATAGCTCTCCCGGTTACCCACCTGGAGATGCAGTAACACCTTCTGTCCCTGGCGCGTGATCCCCCAGAAACAAAGAACCCCTTCCTTCACGCCGTAATCCCGACGGAGACGCTCATAGATGGCGTCCACAAACAGATACTCCACTTCAAACCGGCTCAAATCCCGATTCCGGAAAGCTTCAAACTCTTCCCAGAGTATCTCGGTAGCCTGGCTGACCGCCGTCCGGGAAAGCAGCCGGTCCTCGGTGGCTTCCTGCAAGGCATCCTCAATGTCCCGGGTGGATAAACCCCGAGCGTACATCTCCACGGCCAGCTTCTCCAGCACGTCACTGTGAGCACGGAAAAACGACACCAACCGGGAGCAAAACAGCTCCTCGGAATCCCGCACCTGAGGGATATGGGCCCGAATCTTCCCCGCCGGGGTTTTCAGGTTCAAAGGCTCATAACCATTGCGATACCCTTGCCGGGAATCAACACTACGGCTTCTCCGTTGATAGTGCTCCCGCCCCAGAAAGTCAGTCACCTCCTGCTCCAAGAGTTCCTGAACGATGATGGCGGCACCCCGCGTCATTACAATATCCAACAAGGATTCCTCAGGATTTCCGCCGCTAATAGCTTCTTGAAATTCCTTGCGCAATTTTTCACTTGCTGGTATCTTCTTCATAAGTGGCCTCCTGTTGATTGTTTGATTGTGTTTATGAACACTATTTCATCCACAAAACTTAGCATGAGGCCACTCTTTTTACAGGAAGTTTAAGACGTCACCTTTGGCACCACAACGGTCGGGGAAATTGTGAACGTTATATTGAGGATACGAAGTATGGACTTACCCTGCGGTATGTTCCTTGCGGACAATTTGAAGCCAACGCAATGTACTATACGATGGGGATATT
>JALUTR010000385.1 GCA_027021785.1 Fidelibacterota bacterium
ATGAAGAATTGTTGAATGAAAAAGTCATGAAACATCGTGCCAAACAGCCGCGGGAATAGTCAATCGAATTTTGCCTTGTAACCCTGATCCCGCAGGGCCTCCCGACCTTGCGGCGGGAAATTTGATATCGGATATCAGGGATTCCCTTACGGGAGAGCCTTTGCCTCGGAATCCCGATTACGATTCAGATATTTGCTTCGTTACATTCCATAATCATGGACTATCGGGAATTTCCGTCACTTTTGAGGCCTGCGGATCCAGGAACGCCGTTCCTGAAATGACCTGACCTTTAGTTCCGCCCAATCGTTAATAATTTCTTTCAGCAAGGATTCCTGCTCGGGATTATCCTTGAATTTTTCCTCAATACGGGCGATTAGTTGTTTCTTTGTTTCCTGCACCTGCCCGTAACTCATGATTTTTTCCTGTTTCCATTGTTCTTTTTGCGAGAGTTGTTTTTTCAGGTATTCGTTCGCTTTGTTTAAATGGGATTTCCTCGAACTGATAAAAACCCAGATAATAAGGAGTATGACAACGACGCCGATCATGATTTCAATTTGCAACATGTTCGAATCCTAAATATTGATTGGAATACCAAGTAATAGGGACCATATTAATGCCATCACGATAATTAACACGACGATTCCGACCGGCCAGGCTATTATGGCGGTACGAATAAAATCTTTGGCGGTTAATTGCCCGCTGGAATACACGATTGAACTGGCCGGGGTTCCGATTACCAACCAGAAGGCCATGGAGGTTGAGATTGCAAGGCCGACACCAACAATTAACGGATTTGTGCCGGAACTCTGAGCCATGTCCAATACCACGGGCCCGATGACGGCAACAGTCGCGCCGGCGCTCATAAGATTGGTTAATCCGGCGCCGATGAATACAACTAAAACAGCCAACGCCAGACCGGAGTTCATTCCCAACGGTTTGACCAGCGCGATGATGCTGTCGGCCAACCAGCCGGCTGCGCCGGTATTCTTAAATACCGCGCCAAGACTGATCGCCCCGGCGTAAAGAATGATGACCCCCCAGCTTACATTGGTTTCATAATCGTTCCAGGATGTGAGTCCCAGCAACATGTAAAGTACCGCGCCGGAAATCGCCACGCCACCCAATCCCAAGGAAAACCCCAAGGCTTGTTTTACCAGGGTTTTATCGGTGATCCAGAGAAAGACAACCAACCCCATGACTCCGGTCACGAGCCACTGTTTCGGTGTCATTTTTCCGTGTTGCTCCAGGTCCTGTCGCAGGATGGAAACCGCCTCCGATAAATCGTCCGTTTCCGGTTTGAAAAGAAGCGGCAGAACAAACGCCATGATAGCGGACATGACGACCGTGTAAAATACACCCATAGCTAACCACTGGACGAAGGAAACATCGACCCCGATATTTCCAAGAAATCCGATCATAATGGCATTCCGGGCGCCGCCGGTGGGACTCATGGGGCCACCGATCATACAACCCACGGCAATCGTCATCATCAGGAGACGTCCCAGTCGGGGTGCGGAGAGCGACTTGTTGGTTAATGTGAATAACGCAATGCCGATCGGAACGAACATGGAGGCGATGGCATGTTCGCCGACGAAGGCGGTAGGGATGGCCGTTCCCAGAAGAAGACCCAATACGATCATTCGTGTTTTCGTGCCGGCGATTTTAACCACCAGCATCCCGACCCGTTTATCCAACCCGTATTTTACCAGTGTTGCGCCGATAGCCAACGATCCGGCAATAAACCAAACCGCGTCATGAGCGTAGGTCGCCACGATATTCGCGGGGGGCGTAATTCCGAAAAACAGTTGCACCAGGCCAATCAATAAGGCCACCGCCGGCATGGGGATGGCCTCCGTGGCGAAAAACACAACGCAGGTTGCCAGGAGGGCGATAATAATTTGAATATGTTTGGCCTTTACCGCGATTTCTTCCGGTGAAAGATCTCCGAATACACTTTCCGCCTTGGCGACCATGGAATCAAAGGGCGGCGTGACAAAAGCCAGCAAAATGAAAACCACAATGCCGATCGTTAACCATTTGAAATCGGTGGTCTTCGCGAAACCACCGGAGGAATGAATTTGATTGCTCTCTGCCATACCTGGATGGTGGAAACTGTGTAAAATTCCCGAAAGTCGCAAGAATTTTATGACGAACCTGGCTATAAAAAATGCAGGACATATTGAATTGGCAAAAAAACCGGGCGAAGGCGGATGCGTGAAACGTGAAACGTGATCATTTGGTTTTCACGTATTACGTTTCACTTCGCAGTGCATGGAAAAACGCCATTCATCCCAATAGGTGAATCGCTGTATATTTTCATCCTGTTTCGGTTGTTCATCCTTACTCCATCGATGATGAAAGGAGGTATGTATCCATCCTGTGGATACGACAATTATCGTTGTGTTTTTATTCGCAATAGCCGGTTACGGAATCTGGCAAAGCCGGTTCAATCATTCATCCGAGGACTATTTTTTAGGGGGACGGAAAATTCCCTGGGTGGTGGCCATGTTTTCGATCGTGGCTACCGAAACATTGGTTTTGACTTTTATCAGCGTACCGGGATTGGCCTATACCGGGAATTGGTTTTTTCTGCGTTTGGTGATGGGATATATCCTGGGGCGTGTTCTGGTGAGTATTATTTTATTGCCGGCCTATTTCAAAACCGGAGTATCGTCCGTATTAACGAATATTGTTCTTGTTTACTTCACGGAGGTCTTACTAAATATCGGTACCGCTCGTTATGATTAAACGACTTTTTCCAATATTATTGGTTGGCCTGCAACTTCTGTACGGTCCCCGAATAAGCGCCCGGGAATACCATTTCAGCCAAATCGAGAAGATTCCGAATCTGTCTTTTTTATCCTATGTATTCACCGGGTTGGATGTGCTTGAGCAGATGGATTTCGCGCCGCTTCAGGGGAAAACCATCGCGATTTTGTGCAACCAGACCTCCGTTGACCGTAACGGACGGCATGTATTGGATTTAATTGCGAAGCAACCGGGCATAAAGGTTAAGACTGTTTTTGCCCCGGAATTCGGGCTTTTCGGAGACGCAGACCCCAATCTGAAGCTTAGTGGTAAGAAATCCATTGAACCGCTCACGGGGGCTTACATCGTGGATCTTTTCGGGCGTTATATTTTACCGCCGGATTGGTCACTGAGCGGCGTGGATTTAATCCTGATTGATATTCAGGATACCGGTGTGCGGTATTCCACCTTTATTACCACAATTACCAAAATCATTGAATCGGCTTCGGAGTGGGACATCCCTCTGCTTGTATTGGATCGGCCCAACCCGTTACGGGGGGATATAGTCGACGGCCCGATTGTTCGACCGGCTTACCAATCGTTCGAAGGATACCACCTGGTACCGATCCGGCACGGACTGACGATCGGGGAATACGTGTTAATGGTCAATGAAATGGGTTGGGCCAAGGATTTGGCCCGGGTGGACCTGACGATCATTCCGATGGCCAACTGGCGGCGCAGGCAATGGTATGACGAAACAAAACTACCCTGGGTTCCGCCCGCGCCGGATATAGCCAGTGACGAAATATTATTAGCTTACACCGGGATGGCACTCCTGAATGGAACCAACCTGAATGTCGGTCATGGTACCGATAAGCCATACCTGAGGGTCGGCGCTCCCTGGTTGGTGGGACAGGTTTTGTTCGAAGCAATATCGCAGTACAGATTGCCCGGCGTCGCTTTTAAAATAATCAGGTATAAACCGCACCTGCGGGCGAACATGAAAACAGTACCGCTGTATTATAATGAGTGGTGTGGGGGCCTGGAGCTCGAAATAACAGATCGAAATAAATTTAATCCCCTGGCAACCGCGACGACAATCATCCTGTTGACGCGTCAGCTTTATCCCCGTGAATTTCAATGGCGCGGCGACGGTTATGTCGATAAACTTTTCGGGCACGATTTATTACGCACCTTCGCCGCCCAGGGCAAGCCGCCGGATTATTTGCCACCGTTGTGGTTCCATGACGTGCTGAGGTTTAACGACTTTCGACAACGATTCCTGTTGTATGAATAAACAATGAAAAAACAAGCGCTCCTGGGTGTCTGTTTTACTGTCGTTTGTGTGTTTCCGGCGTTTTCGCAAACCTATTTCACCGTTCCGCAAAATGTGTGGCGCTTTACCATGATTTCTTCGCAAGGAACAGGTAAATGGATTGGACCAAAGGGGCAGGAGGGGATAATCGGTCAACCGGTGAGTCTGCCCGGTTATGGGAAACGTTATTTCGACCATGAATATGTTAATTCCGACGGGTATTATTCGAGTCCCTACGATTTGTTCGATCTGGATACGATATACATCAATACCACCCGTACGATAGGCCAGGCGATCCGGGACTTCAATAATAATACCGCGTCTTTTTTCGGGTTTGACACCCTACCGGATTATCGATCCGACTTTTTCGGTCCGGAAGCCGTTCAAATCGGGGGCAAACTGTCGGAATTTCGTTCCCGGGTAATCGCCGAGCGACAGGTTAAGGTCGAATACGGCGCCACAAACCGGGTTACATTTAAATTATCCGTGCCCTACATCACCAGGTTGGAGGAAAACCGTTCCTGGAAATGGAAGCCCGGGATTGTTCCGGGATTAAGTGAATGGTTGTCGTATCACCGGGAAGCCAGGGCCCGTTTCGACAGTTTATTCGTTAACCCCCTGTATTATGGAATCGACGAAATCACTCGATCGAACCTGGAAACCGTTTATCAACGACTGTACACCTGGGAAGGTAAAAATTCGGTCTTGTGGGCGTTGGAAGGAGGGACCGATCCGCTGGGGAACGGATTTTTCGGTACCGAATACAATCCCTTTGCCGAGGATGACACCACCCGGGCGACGATCTACGATTTGCTCAACTATTATTACCCCGCAAAGCGGCAATCCAGTGGACTTGGCGACGTAACGCTGGAGCTGAATTTTCTCCTGGCCGGAATCCCGGCCTGGAGGGCCAGTGGTTCCTTTTCGGTTTATGGCGGTGTACAGATTCAATTACCCAGCGGCCGGCAATTAAGAAAGTTTCACCCCGGTAAAACCGATTCGGACGGGCGTCCATCGCAGTTCAGCGAACTGCCGATAGGTACCGGGGTAACCTCATGGCGATTCTCATTATTCGGGGAATTTTACCGTTGGTTCAAGGGGCGCCTGTTTAACCTGAATTGGTATAGTCAGATCGGAATCTCCAACAGGGAATATTTATATACCCCGGTTTCTTTCCTGGGATTGAACGTAATGCACCAGGACAGTATTGTTTCGATTGTCGGCGAACAATATTATTTTCGTCCCGGAATGGAGTTGAACGGCGCTTTGGAAATCAAACTTGGGATTGTACCGGAAAAGATCACGGTGAGCGCCGGTGTAACCGGCTGGTTTAAAGGGCGGGACACCTTTTTATCGCGATCCGATGCCTGGGATAACTGGATGGTGAAACATGACGGTTTCGATACCCGTTACTACTCCGTAAATCAGACGATCAAAGTTTATTTACATAACATTGACCCGCTTAAAAAAATCGGTCCTTTCCCCTTTGAAATGGAAGTAGGTCTTCAACTCCCGGTCATAAACCGGAACATCTATTCCATTACCCGTTGGTGGATCGGTTTTACGACGTATTACCAGGCGTGGTAGTCGCGCACCTTGTACTGTTCATCAAATATCCCTGTCTACCTGTTACTACGACAGGCAGGCCTGCTTGACGATAAGGATCAATTATTCAGTACACTGATCTAAGTCGACAACCGGGGACGGTTGTCGTACTTGTACATCAAGTATCGCTG
>JALUTR010000386.1 GCA_027021785.1 Fidelibacterota bacterium
CCGTACCCCTTCCCCGATCCTGCAATCCGCCGGCTGACGGATGACCTTGCAGTAAGAATGAGATTATGAACGATCAGGTTCTCTGATTTTATCCGTTAACCATCTGATGATAAACAAATGTCCAGGCCCTGGGCGTAATAAAGAGGGACACAATCCCTGAGAAAACCATATCGTGCGTGGATAGCGTAGGTGGAGTAGAAAATACATTAGTAGTTCAATTATAAGAGCGTGAAAACCAAATGTAATATTGTTGAAATCGGGAATACGCAGACCCTGTTAAACCGTAGTAGCAGAGGCTGCCGGTTGTGGATACTCCTAAAACAGCTTTGGAACAGGGGGTATTTCCTGATGGTACCACGATGTTCGTGGGGCTTCAATGATTCATTTCACTGGTTTCGTTCCGGGGAAAAATCCGTAAATTGGTTTGTGCGTTACCGAGCCAAAATATTTATCTCAATGAGTCTTCTGGGTTTGGTTGTATTGGCAAATATTGTCTTTATGAAACAAGATCCATATCAATGGTTATATACCCTCCCCAAACCGTGGACCCTCTCACCGGATGAAGTCACGGAAATATTACCCCGGTTTCAGCAACACTTCCCCGATTTTCAGGAACGCTTGAAAGCGTTCGCCATCTGGCGCGTCGGGACCCCTTATGAAATTTTCAAGTTGGGTGAGGAAATCGCCCCTGATCCCGATCCTTTAATCCGCCTGGATGTTTCCGATTGTACCGCCCATGTGCTTACCACCTTGGCTTTCGCGCAAAGCAATTCCTGGCAGGAAGCCCGGCAAAACATGATCCGTATCCATTACAAACCGGATGGAAGCGGCCGAAAGATTCCCACCTACAAAACCCGCTGGCACTTTACCGCCGATCGTATCACCGCCAATCCCTATACCGTTAATATCACCGATTCCCTTTTAGCGGCGGATAAACTTGCTGCGGTAAAAATTACTCTGAATCAGGAAGCCGACGGTTCGGAATTCCTGCCCCTGGACTGGACCCGCGCGGTGGAATTAAAATACATTCCCAACGACCAGATTACCCCCGAATTGATGAAACGGCTTCCGGATGTTTGCGGCGTTGCCTTCGTGAAAAAATCCTATTTTAAAAAAGGAATTTTCTTTGGTCACGAAGGCATGATCATTGACCGTCAGGAGCTGATACATGCTTCCCAATCAGTCGGTAAAACAGCACGGGTGGATTTTCTGGATTACTATTTCTCCTCATCCGGTCCCATCTTCGATGGCATCATGATCTATAGATTTGTTCCTTTTTCGTCTCATTGATCCACCCTGAGATATTCCGCAGACCTGTTCATCCCGGGATATTCATTTCCCGATGAACATTTTAAGAGGCGTTTTTTCCATTGCGTTGCGTGTAAAAAAAAGCCACCGGTTTGAATGCCGGTGGCTGTGAGCGTAACGGAAAGAGAGAGACTATGAACCGGACGTATCGACGGCGGTTGTATCCGGTTCCACAGGTTTGGGTTTTTCGCCCCAGTAGGTGTCCCGTGGATTCAGCATGTAGATGATGCTGGTGTTGGTAAGATACACCTCGGGGGAATCGTTAATGCGGATATAGTTGTGGGACCAGTCGGATTTGGACCGCCCCAGAATGACATGCGTTATTTCATTCCCATTCTCGTCGTAAACGTACATATGGGTACCGGTGGAATCGTCAACCGAATAGGTTTCCCATTTTTCCGGATTTTTGGAAATGAGGGTTTCGCGTTTTACCGTGAGCACCTTGTCAAACAGGTTGTCGATTCGATTTTTGCGTATCACCAGGGAATCATTCCCGACAATTTGCCATTCGGAGCCGGCTTTGGCCAGGGTGATCTCCTCGTTCCCTTTTTGAATCTTGATTTCGGCGATTTTATCCGAATTTTTCGGGAAGACAAGATCGGAACTGGTAGTGTATTGACGTTGTACGAGGAGATTAATCAGGTATAAACCAATCAGGACCGCCAGACCGATCAGTATCCATTTCATATTCTTAGTCATAAAGTTCCTCCAATTGTTTCGTTCGACGCGCTTCCCTTTTCCATTGTATCAGGCCCAGGCCGATAACCAGGAGCGCCGGGAGCAGGATATTGATCCATTTCCAGCGGACCTTGGCGCCGTCGCTGATTTCTTTTAACGGCCTGGTGGTAATTTCGCGCGAGCGTAACGCCACGAGGTTGCTGTCACCTATCAGGTAATCCACGGCATTCATAACAAAAACAAAATTTTCATTGCTGCGTCCGCCACCGCCGTCGGTGAAGAAATCCGAATCGCCGATCAGGATCACTTGTCCGGTGGCAGCCGCGCTGTCTGCCTGGATAGTGGCGTAGGCGGACACGATTTTACCGGGCTCGCGCAAGCGGCGCAAAGCGGGGTTGTCGATCGGGCTCAGGTTAAACGGATTGCGCATCACCCCCGAACGGTCGGAGGTTTTGAACAGGGGGATAACCGTACGTCCGCTATCGGGAGTGATTTCACTGGTAAACAATAAACTCACCTGTTCCAGGCCGCTGACAATCACGTGGTCTTCAAAATTCCGGATTAACGGGAAAAAAGGATAGCTCATGGCGGTGTTAATCTGGAAAAAGCCGCGATTTTGGGACACGGTAACATTACTGCAGGTTTGATCCAGCACCAGGTTATCCTCCACGTGTAATCCGAATTCATCCAGCAGATCGAAAATATTCGATTTGATCAGCGAGGCCCTTTGGGTCCGTAAATCGGACTTAACGCGACCTTGCGCGATCAGCAGATTGCCACCCCCTATAATGTAATCCCGAAGATGATTGTATTCGTCTGAGGTGAGCGAATCTTCCACGCCGTTAAAAATGATCAGATCAATGTTTTTCGGGATTGGATTGGCAAGTTTGATATTTCGTACGTTGTACGTTTCACGTAACAATGTTGTGATGTTGTCGTTGTTGACTTTCTGGTCTGTAATGGTGGCAAAAGCAATCGTTTTTCGTTGTTTGTCGACAAGCTTTTTTATTTTGGTTGTAATATCGTATTCCAGACCGGTGGTTGTCTGAATGACGGGAATGATTTCCCGCTTGTCCTCATATAGAAAGACCATGCCCATGAAAACCCGTTTGATTTCCAGTTTGTCGTTTTCGATCACCTGCAACTGGACGGGTTGGATGCCGTATTTCCGGGCATCGGCAGCCAATTTTTCATCATCGTCCGGCTGGTAAAATTCGAAACGCAGATTCCCATCGGCATAGGCCTCGTATTCCTCTAAAATGTCCTGAAGGTAACGACGGGTATTTCCATATTCTCCGGGTAAATTTTTAGAGAAATAGATTTTTATCGTAAGCAGGTCATCAATCTTTTTAAGCACTGATTTACTGGAAGGGGAAAGGGAATACATTTTATTGTCGGTTACATCCAGGCGGAAGAAAAAATTCCGCGATACAAGGTTGAGTAATACAACTGCAACAATAATTATCGTAGTATAGAAAAGGAAGGTTTTCTTATTCTGAATCACAGTCATGCCTACCTCCATTTCCGTGCTTCAACCAGTCGGACGGTCAGAATTAAAAAGAGCCAGATCATGGAACCGAAATAAATCAGGTTACGGGAATCGATAACTCCCCGTGAGATATTGGACAGGTGGTATTCCACGCTGAGGAACTGAATCAGACCGGCGATCGAAGAAGGCACAAATATAAGCAGTTTGTCCATCAGGAAAAAAACCAGGACGATCACCACAGAGATGATAAACGCCACTACCTGGTTTTCGGTAATGCTGCTGGCAAAAATCCCGATCGCGGCATAGAACGCGCCCACGATGGCCAATCCCAGGTAACCGCATAATACAGCCCCGTAATCGATATTGGTTCCTACTGCGACTAAAGTGAAAAAGTGAACCAGGGAAAAACCAAGGCCGGCCAGGATAAGGGTGATGGCGGAAAAGTACTTCCCTAAAACCAGTTCATGGTCCTTGATGGGAAGGGTTGAGAGCACTTCAATGGTACCCAGGTTCTTTTCACGGGCGATCAGCCCCATGGTAATTACCGGGATGAAAAAGAGGTAGACCAGCGGCACAACATTGAAAAGGGAGCGCAGGTCCGACTGATCGATCAGGAAGAAAGTATTGGTGAAGAAATACCCGTTAAACAGGACAAAAAACACCAAAAAAATGTATGCCATGGGACTGTTAAAATACGATCTCAGTTCCTTGGCATAAATGGCTTTAATGTTATGCATCGGCCCCTCCTTCGATCGTCAACATGCGGAATATATCTTCCAACTGCGCCCGGTGGGGAGTCATTTCCAGGATAACCCAGTTGGAAGCCAGGGCGTATTGAAAGAGCGCTTCCCGCGGGTCTTTTTCTTTGGGATACTCAAGCGCAAGGGCTACGTGATCATTAACCTTTGATTCATTAAGCAGGGTAATATCGGCCACCTTTTCAGGAAGAGCTTTGATGCTTTCTTCGGTTGCGTTTTTAATTTCCAACGTTAGTTGGACCTTGCCGTGAAAACCGGACATCAATTCCTGGCTGGTGCCGTCGGCAACGATTTTCCCCTGGTGAATGATAATGATCCGGTCGACCGTTACTTCGATTTCCTGTAAAATATGACTGGATATGACCACCATTTTTTCTTGTCCGAGATGTTTAATCAGTTCCCGGATTTCAACAATTTGATTAGGATCCAGCCCGGACACCGGTTCATCCAAAATCAGGATCTTCGGATCGTGAATGATGGCGGTGGCCAATCCGATTCGTTGTTTGTATCCCTTGGAACAATCGGCAATCGGGCGATGAATGACCCCTTCCAGACCGCATTGGTCAACTACCCGGGAGAAGGCCTTTTTAAAGCTTTTTCCTTCGATCCCCCGTATTTTTGCGGTGAATTCCAACAGGTCATAGACTTTCATTTCTCCGTATAATGGATTCAATTCCGGAAGATAACCGACCCGTTTACGTATTGCCAACGAATGTTCCAGAATATTCAGATTATCGACGTAAACGTTACCGGAGGTGGGCGCTATAAAGCTGGTCATAATTTTGAGCGTAGTGGATTTACCCGCTCCGTTTGCTCCCAAGAACCCGATAATTTCACCGTCATGGACTTCAAAGTTAATTGATCGTAAAGCCTGAACGTCACCGTAATGCTTTACCAGATTTTCAACCTTAATCATATATCGTGAACCCTCCAAATTTTTTTCAGAAATGCTTTTTCAATAAAAAAGTTCCGGGGAAGCAGGTAAAAATATTTAGCTCAATGTCAGGAAAGTCCCCGGCAGTTTCAAAGTGCCGGGGACTTCAGGATTAGATATAAAGGGGGATAAAAAAGCAACTGATTTCGTAATTGTGTTATTTGATAATTTCCGACCTGTTGAGAAAGCAATCCAAATATCACGCTGGTTTAATGATTGATAATCATCCCCTACAGGTTCGATTAATTGTCCGTTCGGAGCGTTCGCGGTGGAACAATTTAATGGAAAGGTATCACTATTTGGATTACCGTGGATTTGTCTGTGAGCAGCTCCGCTACGTAGCGACCTATCGGAATCAATGGATAGCCTTACTGGGTTGGTCGGCAGCATCTTTAAAGAATACCCACCGTGACCGTTGGGGTCAGTTGGAGATATTTGGATAGGTTTAAGATACCTCGATCCTTGGGTCGGGGTAGTTTGTTCAAAATCGATTTTACTAAAATATTCGCCTGACTTTGTCGCAGACCTGGTGACGACTGCGGGGTTTCTTGTTCCGATTACATTGTTTGGGTTAAAATATACACGATCAAAACCTGATGTTTTCCACGTATACCAAATTAAA
>JALUTR010000387.1 GCA_027021785.1 Fidelibacterota bacterium
CGTCGAACCTATCGAATATATGGTTCCCTACCCCAACCTTGCCGCCGTTCCCGAAGGGCAGACAATAAAATTCAAAGACCACTTGTTGTACGCCGCTTTGGGGATGACGAATGGTGAGTTTTGGCGACAAATACAACAAACCGCCGCCTGGTTAAAACAACTCGGAATCCGTCCTAAGGAACGTGTTTTGTTGCATAATCTCCCCTCCCCTCAGGCCGAAATACTGGCGTTCGGCATCTGGACCCTGGGCGCTTCCTTAGTCCTGGCGAAAAAGGAAGAAATCGCAGCCGCAATACAAGCAATCCAACCCAAAATAATTATTTCGGATAAGGAATATTCCTACCCCGCCTGTATCGCGAAATTCCCGGGAGATTTCGTCGCCCCCGCGAAACCACTGTTACAGGATGAGGCTCTGGTCTGTTGGCAAAAGGGACGGGGAATACGATTGAGCCACTACAATTTGCTGGTAAACACAAACGGCGTCCGGAAAAGTCTGGATCCGGAAGAGGGACGGTCACTCCGGGTTTCCCTTCCTCCCTCCTCTGTTGCCTGGGTCGTGCTGCAGGCGGTTTTACCATCCTATGCCGGCCTCACCGTCACCGACGGCAAGGCCGATCTGACAATCGGATTACCGGATCAATTTAAGCAATCCGATTACATCGTCGATTTTTCCTGGCATGAGATTCAGGCTAAAACCCCGCCCCACCTGTTCATTCTCCCGGAGGCCGGGGGTGTCCTGGCCGTTAACGATAGCCCGATTCATCTAATGTCCTTCGAACAGGATAACGAGCGATTAACGATCCGCGGGCATTCCGTAATGATGGGCTACCTGAACGATAAGGATAATGAACTTGCCTTCAGAGGTGGAAAGTTGCGGATCAACCGGGGAGAATCGGCTCTGAAACCCGTTTGAGCGACTTACAAAGCTACAAAACACTCAACACTTCAGCGGCGTGAGTCCTGGTTTTGACTTTCGGCCAGCTTTTGAAAATAGTTCCTTCTTCATCAATAAGGTAAGAAATCCGGTGGATTCCTTCATATTCCCGCCCATACAGTTTTTTCGGTCCCCAGGCATGGTAGGCTTTCAGCGTTTCGTGGGACTCATCGCAAAGCAGCGGGAATTGAAAACCGTTTTTCTCGACAAACTTTCTCTGGCGGGCCGGTGGATCGGCGCTCATCCCGA
>JALUTR010000388.1 GCA_027021785.1 Fidelibacterota bacterium
ATGACGGGTTGGTAACGATTTTCGCTTTTGGAGGGATCTATGCCGCCGGTACGTTCCATTTTACTTTTAAGGAAATAATGATTTTCGGAATTGTACTGAATATTTCGGCGGGGATCGGCGCCTTTGCCCTCGGGTTCCTGGACGATTACCTGGGTGGGAAAAAAACAATTCAACTGAGCCTGGTTGCCTTAATGATTGCCGCCATAATAGCGGTATTTGCGCCCGGTAAACCGTTGTTCTGGTTGGCGGGTGTGCTGGTAGGACTGTTTGCGGGGCCAAACCAATCCGCCAGCCGTTCCCTGATGGGGCGCTTTGTCCCCCCGGATAAGGAAAACGAGTTTTTCGGATTTTTTGCTTTTTCCGGAAAGGCAACCGCGTTTTTAGGTCCTCTCCTGTTGGGGCAGCTCACGGATGTTTTTAACTCTCAAAGGGCCGGGGTAGCGGTGGTGATTTTATTTTTCATACTGGGCGGCATATTGTTGCATCTTGTTGATGAGAAGGAGGGAGTACGTGTTGCCGGCCGGGAATGATGGAGATTTTGATGTTACCAGGGAACGTGAAGTGTGGTACCTGAAACGTGATGCGTGATATTTGGAACATACCTTATAATAACCGTGCCCGTTGCCATAGACCGTGACCTGAAAGATAGTGCACAGTTTTCACTTTTCACGCTTTTTCACACCTCATGTTTCACGTTTCAAATTTATTTATCGAAAAAAATTGCATCATTTAAAAATTTACAGCATATTAAAACCGTGAAATCACTCATTATCTTAGGGAATTGATGAATATTAATAGTAAAGAAATGACAGTGATCAATCCGCTAAGAAAAAATGCAGTGAAGCAAAGCTTATTTGATTTTCTTTGAAATTATGATTGGTTAAGCCCCGTTGGTATGGCGTGCTCTTCAGAGGAAAAAGATTTTCTCGAGGGTAAATCGACGGGGCTTATCTGTTATTATTAATCAGAATCATCAGAATGGTTAAAGTATAACATGAACAAAATAATGGCTCATTATTCGCAGTTGGTCATGCCCGACCACATAAATAACGTCGGGACGTTATTCGGCGGGCAGATGGTTTCCTGGATGGATATAGCTGCGGCCAAGACGGTTTTCCGGTTTCTAAAGGGAACCCGGGCCTGGGGTGCGGTTACCCGCGCAATCGATAAGGTTGAGTTC
>JALUTR010000389.1 GCA_027021785.1 Fidelibacterota bacterium
CGCTGTGGTAACCCAACACACCAACCACGACTACGATCCTGCCGGTACCGGTGAGAGCAGGTGTTCCAAATGTCATATGCCGAAAACGATTAAATCGGCTATCAATTATGATATTCACTCGCACACTTTCGAGCCGATTTCACCTCAAAAGACATTGGAATACGGCATGCCGAATGCTTGTGCCGCCAGTTGTCACAGAGGAATCGAAAACGGTACGACACCGCTGTTTAACATCGGTGTGGATGCATCCCTGTCCGATTGGACGGAAGCAACCGACGTAGCTCTTGCGGATACGCTTG
This sequence comes from Fidelibacterota bacterium, assembly GCA_027021785.1. Classification (GTDB taxonomy): domain Bacteria; phylum Fidelibacterota; class Marinisomatia; order Marinisomatales; family JAADGP01; genus JAADGP01. The sequence goes on from JALUTR010000389.1 coordinate 300, forward strand.
AGCACTGGTTCGGACCGGGGGGAATCTGGTGGGATATCGATCAAATTCTGGCAACCGTTGAACCGGTAGCCGATGGCGTTATTCCGGAGCGTTATTCGCTTATGCAAAACTATCCGAATCCCTTTAATCCGACAACCGTGATCCCGCTGAAAATCAGCAATGAAGGACAAGTAAAAGTCGTCCTGATCAATGTTCTCGGACAGGAGGTTGCAACCCTGATGGATAAACGCTTGTATCCGGGAAGCTATCAAATTGTTGTCAACGGAAAATCGCTTCCAACCGGCGTCTACTTCTACAGAATGACCGTGGAAACAGCCGATGGCAAATCGTTTGTTGATCAGAAAAAAATGGTGGTTTTGAAGTAACACGAACACCTATTCCACTTTGATCAAGAGGGGGGGACTATTAACAGTCCCCCTTTCTTTTATGATTATTTTTGCCTACGTTTTTGGGACTGAGAAATGGCAATACGCCCTCATTCCGATTGATTTCGGATATATTGGTCTATCATAATCAAAATTCTTTCCATAATTGTTCGTATCATGATCAAAATTCGAAACTCGCTTTAAAATCGCACAGGTGAAACAAAATACACACTTTTTACAATAGTTCTTAATATGTGATGATGACTGTCGTTATAAATTGATTAATACCGAAAGGAGAGTTATCATGAATTGGGCTCACATTCATTTACTAATCAATCATATTCCAATCCTTGGTACTTTGTTTGGACTTTTAATTCTTTTATGGATAACATGGAAACCACGGGAAGAATTGAGAAAATTGGGACTGCTTGTCCTTTTCCTGTCCGGTTTGGCGGCAATCCCTGTTTATCTTACGGGGGAACCGGCCGAGGATATGCTGGAAGGGCTTGCCGGTGTGAGTGAAGACCGGATTGAGCAGCATGAAGAAGCCGCTACCGTAACCCTGGGGTTTATGATTTTTACCGGAGTTCTGGCCGCCGTCGGATTATTGAATAAGAATGAACGAAACATTAACAACGTGACAAAAATAGTGCTGGTGATCGCTATAATCACAATCGGCTTGAGTGCCTGGACCGGTAACCTGGGAGGGGAAATACGTCATAGTGAGATACGCAACAAGCAGGATCGGCCGATTAAAAGTGTCGATACTGTCCGGAAACGGTATGATGCGAAGGATAATGAAGAAGATGATTAGAATAATGTATGTTATTTGACCAGGAATATCCTGTTCTCAGGAAAACCAGTTCTTCTTTCCAACGGATTTTCAATTCCATTCTCTGTTTATATTTATTTAGATTAATTCCGATTGTTGGGAATGAATTGCGATTAATGGACGAAACAAAAGGGTTGCCTGAATGAAAACTGTCCACCGTATAATTATGGTCTTTTTAATCATATCCCTGGTTGCCGGTATAATATGGGTTATATACTCCGCCGGGTTTTATTATTTGGCGGCCCTCCAGGAAAGACCCCGCCTGGCCCAGCATAAGTTATGGAAACCCGGAGGTGTTTTCGGACACGGGTTAGGTATTATCGGCGGCAGCGGTATGATCTTAATGTTCGTTTATTCGTTACGGAAAAGAATCCGCCGGTTTCGTCGTTGGGGGCGTCTGCAAACCTGGTTGAATTATCATATATTTTTAGGGATTGCCGGTCCCGTCCTGGTGACTTTCCATACGGCCTTTAAATTCGGTGGACTGGTCTCCGTATCGTACTGGTCCATGGTGGCCGTGGCCTTGAGCGGATTTATCGGTCGTTATATCTACACCAAGATTCCGCGGCGGGTAAGCGGTAAAGAACTGACGCTTCAGGAATTCGAAGAACAAGATCGTAAAATGAAGGGGAATCTCAGAAGAGAATTCAACCTTTCCGATGAAACCATGCAATTAATCGACAAAGTCGCGGGAACCGAAAAGATTCAACAGCGTGGTTTGTTAGGGATATTTACCATATTATCACTGGATATGGTTGACTGGTTCGGGCAAAGAAACCTGTTTACTCAGGTTACCGCCACTACTTCAATTCCGGGGAACCAGTTGAAAGCGTTTCGACGATTGTTGAAGAAACGGGTGAAAATAGCGCGTCAGATCGCTTTCTGGAATGCGGCTCATGACTTGTTCCACTACTGGCATGTTATACACAAACCATTTGCCTACACGATGATTATTATTATGATCATCCATGTAATTACTGCCGTAACCTTCGGTTACACGTGGATATTGCAATGAACACCGAATCGTTACTCTCCTGGCTGATCGGAATTGCAATACTATTGGCTTTTTTGATTCCCTATATCCGGGGGATGAAGAAAAGAGAAGCCCGTACCCGGCTGCGATTGGCCGAAACACAAGCCACGGGACAAGACAAACCTTTAATGCAACATCCTATTCTGAATCAATCGGTCTGTATCGGCTGTGGCATTTGTGTGGCCTCTTGCCCGGAGGGGGATGTGCTTGGTTTAATTAATGGGAAAGCCACAATAATTCACGGAAGCCATTGCGTGGGTCACGGTTTGTGTGCCGAAAATTGTCCTGTCGGCGCCATTGAGATCGGATTGGGGGATATCAGTCACCGGGAAGACATTCCGAAACTGTCGGAAAATTTTGAATCCAATATTTCCGGTATCTACATTATCGGCGAATTGAGTGGTCTGGCATTGATTCGGAATGCCATTGAACACGGCATTAAGGCCATTGACCACATTCATCAACATATCGGCAATGCCGGTGACTGTGAATTCGACGTTGGTATCGTCGGCGCAGGACCGGCCGGGCTGTCTGCCGCGCTCCACGCCAGGGAGTTAGGGCTGCGATACGTTGTAATCGACCAGGACAATCCCGGCGGGACGATCCTTCAGTACCCGCGGCGAAAATTAACATTGGTACAGCCGGTGCGGTTGCCGCTTTTCGGCGAACTGAATAAGCTGGAATATACGAAGGAAGAATTACTTGACATTTGGCAGGAAGTAATTGAAAAACATAAAATCAATCTCCGAACCCATCATAAATTGTTGGGTGTTGATAAAAATAACGGGTGTTTCATCCTGAAAACTTCCGGGAATGATATTTTGGTCAAAAAGGTGATCCTGAGTCTTGGCCGTCGGGGCACACCCAGAAAACTGGGTGTGCCCGGCGAAGAAATGGGGAAGGTCATGTACAAATTGATGGATGCCGAAACCTACCGGGATAAAAAGATACTGGTGGTTGGCGGGGGGGACAGCGCCATCGAGGCCGCCATCGGGTTGGCCGGCCAACCGGGTAATCAGGTGACCATTTCCTACCGGAAACCGCATTTCTTCCGGCTGAAAGCGCGCAACGAAACCAATATCGAACGAGCAATAAACGAAAAAAAATTAACGGTTCTTTTTAATTCCAACGTTAAAGAAATTCGGAGCGATAAGGTTGTTCTCGAACAGGACGGGAAATGTATCGAACTGGATAACGATTTCGTGTTTATTTTCGCGGGTGGAGAATTGCCGTTCCCGTTGCTTAATTCAATCGGGATTGCCTTCGGTAAAAAGATTGAAACCCGGGAATAATAATGATACCGTGGTGTGAAATAGGGGGTAAGCAAGAACCAATCCGCCGGTTGGCGGAGAGTGGGACGGTAACCCACAGTTGATCATACGAAATATATGAACTTGTTTCGTTTCCTTATTCTCTTTTTTCTTATACCTGCACTGAGGGGACAGTTTTCCCCCGGTGAATTGTCCAAATACCATGAAGATCTTGAAGGAACACTGAATTGTACAAAATGCCACGAATTACGGAAAAAAGAACTGAGTGACGGTTGTATCCTTTGTCATTCACCGCTGAAAAACAGGATCAACGCCGGGACGGGATTTCACAGGGATAAAAAAACGGATTGCGGTGACTGTCACCCTGAGCATAACGGACGCACCTTCGAACTGGTGTACTGGCCCAAAGATATTTCCCGTTTCGATCATGATGAAACCGGTTACACCCTCACCGGAAAACACCGCGCTCTGAAATGCAATCAATGTCATACCGGGAAACTGATAAAAGCGCCGGACATTATCGCCTGGGCGACGGAGAATTCGAAGTTTTCGGTTCTGGACCGGACTTTCCTGGGGCTGGAACGAAAATGCACCGCCTGTCATGCGGATGTACACCGCGGAGAAGTAACCGACGATTGTTCCGCCTGTCATAATACGGACGATTGGCACCAGGCCGCCAAACAATTCGATCACGATTCCGCACGGTTCCGGTTAATCGGCGCCCACCGGAATGTACCTTGCGAAAAGTGTCATAAACCGCACACGACCCGGAAGCCGGCCGTTCCGCAGTTAACCGGTTTGGTTTTCGACCGGTGTACCGGGTGCCATGAGGACGTGCATCGGGGAGAAGTTACCGGAGATTGCGCCGCCTGCCACGACAATAACGATTGGAAACGGGCCCGGCAGACTTTCGATCACGGAAAATCCCGGTATCCTTTAACCGGATCGCACAGTACGGTGGTATGTGAAAAATGCCATCAACCACATTCGGAGTGGAAACCGGTGGTGCCCCAATTAACGGGGTTGGCTTATGAAAATTGTTCTCCCTGCCATACGGATATTCACAAGGGGAGTTACGGAATAACCTGTGAACGGTGTCATACTACGAACGACTGGAAGAATGATCTGAAACCTTTCGATCACTCCCAAACCAGCTATCCCTTGCGCGGAAAACATACGGAAGTGAAATGTCGGGCATGTCATACCGAAGATTTAAAACACTTGCCATCGACCCCCTCATGCGTTACCTGTCACGAAGATAAACACTTCGGTCAATTCGCCGGACGAGCGGATGGAGGCGCCTGTGAATCCTGTCATACGGTGAACGGTTTTACTCCCGCCACCTTTTCGATTTCCGAACACCAAACGGTACGTTTTAAGTTGGAAGGCTCACATCTGGCCGTTCCCTGCGTATCTTGCCACAAACCCTATGAACCTCAGCCGGGGGTCAGCGCTACCCGATTTATATGGGAGACCGTAACCTGCCGGATGTGTCACGAGGATATTCACCGGGGGCAATTCCGGGACAAATACCGGAACGATTGCTCAATTTGCCACAATACAATTTTGTTTACCCAACTTCGTTTTGACCATCAATCCACCGACTTCCCCCTGGACGGAAAACATGAAAATGTTCGTTGTGAATTTTGTCACAAAGAAGAAAATGATAATACCGTTAAATTTGTTCGCTATTATCCGGTTGCGCACCGGTGTGTCGATTGCCATACGTTGACCGAAGAATTTCGATGAAATTATTAATCCCGTTTTTTGCATTGTCAATAATATATGGAATTCAACCACGGGGATTTGAAGTCCCGGGATATGAGTGTGGCGATTGTCACGGGGCCGTCGGCTGGGACGTCCTGGAATTGCGCGGATTTAATCATCAAACCACGGCGTTTCCGTTGGAAGGGGATCATCGGATTCAACCCTGTGACCGTTGTCATCAGGGCGCTACCGTCCGCGAAAAGC
>JALUTR010000390.1 GCA_027021785.1 Fidelibacterota bacterium
CATCGACATCGGCCGTTAAATTACAATAACTATCCAGATAATAGACATGGTTACTCACATCCATAATTAATTGCTGTTCATGCTGACCATGGAAATCGACCAATTTCGTAACCGTCTGACGAAACACAGGTTCCGGGAGGGGTTCGTCATCAATATAGGATTTGATCCGGCCGCTCCGCGCGATAATACGCCGGTACGTCTTTTGATCTACTTCCGCTTCCACCACGGCTCGTTCGCAACCGCTGCGGACCATGGTTTTCGTCCCCCGGGCTCCCAGAGCCACACTCAGCGCCTGAATCAGGATTGATTTTCCGGACCCCGTTTCTCCGGTAATTACGGTCAGGCCGGGACGGAATTCGATTTCCAGCTCGTCGATAATCGCAAAATTTTTAATGGCAAGACGCTTAACCACGACCCTACTTTTTCAATGTCCGAAAAACGGAAATTACACTCCCGGTGATGATTCCCATACCATCGGCGATCGCATCATATATGCTGGAGGTCCGTCCGGGAATGAACGATTGCCAGAACTCATCGATACCGGCAAAAACAAACCCCGCCAGAATAACAACGATTACCAGACGGAATTTGAACGGATTTACATTTTTCATAAGTAAAAACCCGAGTACGGAATACTCGAGAAAATGCAGCAACTTATCCCAGGATAAAACTTTCAGGTTCGGCAAGGAATGTCCCGGGATACTGGAGACGAGGAGAATTACAACCATGTATCCGACCAGTAATATTCTGTATTTATTGGAATTCATAACCTACGATAACCTTCGGAATTGCGCGTATGACATCTGAAGCTAACAATCCGCGAAACCCTTTCTTGTTTGCCACCAGATCACCTGCCTTCCCATGAATAAACACCGCCAGTTGCGCGGCGTCAAAAACCGTGATTCCCTGGGCGATAAAGCCCGCCATGATACCGGCCAATACATCGCCGGTACCGGCGGTTGCCAATCCCTGGTTGCCGCTTGTATTTACGATTACTTTTCCCTGGTAAGCTACACATGTTGGTGCATTTTTTGCGACTAAAACCCCCGGGTAACCGGTCATGAATCTCTCGATTATTTCCGGAAACTCCGCTTTGATTGTCGAATGGTCCGTTTTAATTATCGCCCCCAGCTCACCGTAATGGGGGGTAATGACAAACGGCGCCATTAGTCGTGTAAATAAATCCGTATCGTTCCGGAATATCCGCAAACCGTCGGCATCAATGACCACCGGTTTTTCACTATTCAATACCAGTTCCGCGACCAATTCGGCCGTTTCCGGTGCGGGACCCAATCCCGGTCCTATTAGCAACACATCGCACCAGTCAAAAAACGGCCGGATAGTGTGAAAATTGTCTTTTTGAAAATACCCTTTACCCCGGTCTTCACAAACCAGGGTCATCCCTTCCATCAGATTCACTTCGTAAATCGGATTTAACGATGCCGGTGCGCACGTTACCGTTAATCCGGCTCCGCTCCGAAGGGCTCCGAGGGTACACATGGTGGCGGCCCCCGTCATTCCGGTTGATCCGGCAACGATCAATACTTTGCCCTGTCGATGTTTATAAGTATCGCTGGGCGGAGGAACCAGGAGCTTCGTCGGAAGATCGGGACTGACGGTTTCCCACCGCATACCGGGCAATCGATCGAGAATGTCGGGGAACCCGATGTCCACGGGGAATATTTCCCCACAATATTGTCTTCCCGGCTCCAGCAGCATTCCGACTTTTACATGTCCCATTGTAACCGTAACCGTCGCTATCACGGCGGATTCGGCAACCAGACCTGAATTCGCGTCGACGCCGGAAGGAACGTCGACGGCAAGAACCGGCGCCCCCGCCTGGTTTATCCAATCGGTCCATTGATTTAACGGGTCTCTCAGTTCGCCGTGAAAACCGGTTCCCAATAATCCATCCACGATTAAATCAAACGAATTCTCGAGGGGCAGTGTATGACCATGAACAATGGGTAATTTTTCTTCCCGGCAACGGAGAAAATAGTGTCGCGCGTCGCCTTTAATATCCTCATCTCCGGGCAGAGAATACACAATACTGGTAATACCCTTTTTGTGTAATTCCAGGGCAGTGACAAAACCATCACCGCCGTTATTTCCTTTCCCGCAAACAATTGCCACCCGTGGATCGTGAATTCCACTCAGCATTTCTATTGCTTTTTTTGCCACTTCCATTCCGGCATTGCCCATTAAGGTAACGCCCGGAACGCCGATTTCATCGATGGCGATACGGTCCAGGGCGACAGATTGAGCGCGGGTTAATATTCTCATGGCGTTTTTTGGAGGATGGCAAAAGCGATGGCGGTTTGATCAATGTGCGAAATCGATACTCTGCAACAGACTTCCTCCCGGTTGTCAAGGTGTAAGTGTACAACCGGCGCTCCCTGGTCATCGGGAAGAATTTCCATCGCCCGCATGGGGATATTGGTGGTCAGACGGGAACTTAACAGGGATTTTTTAATGGCTTCTTTGGCTGCAAACCGACCGGCATAATGAATGGCCGGGTTCGTTTTTTGGTCGCAATAGGAAATTTCCCGGGACGAGAATACTCTTTCTTTAAAACGTCCGCCCTGATCGGATATCAATATCTCTTCGATACGGGGAACAGAGACGATATCCGTGCCGATGAATATTTCATCCACGATTCAGCTCTTTAACAATACCAACGATTTGGTAGGCATTGTCCACGTCCCAGTCCGCGCCTGAATCGACGGTCCCGAAAGTGTCCCCGTAACGGGCAAAAATAGTTTTAATTCCCAATTTTTTTGCGCCGACCATGTCCCTTTCCGGCCAATCTCCGATCATTAACGCTTCATCCGGTTGGATCCCCAGAGTATCCAGTGCCATTCGGAAAGGTACCGGTGACGGTTTCCTTACGCCGGTGTCATCGAAAGTTAAGACCAGATCAAAAATATGATGCAGATTTAATAAATAAATCCGCATCCAGGCTTCCTGGCTGGGGGCATCCGATACCACGGCAATTTTAATTCCCATTTTCAACAATTCAACCAGGGTTCTTTTTACATTGGGATAAACCTGCAAGTTGGCTTCACGCGCATGCCGATAAGCAACAATCGCCGCCGCCAAGTATTTATAATTAACACCTCCGATTGTTTGATTCAGAAAATCGTTGAAAATTTTTTGATTTTCCCAACCTCCCTCCTCATACATTTTGAATATTTGCCGGTAGGCCTCCTCTTCGTCAAGGTCCAGGCCGGCTTCCACCATAGCCGAAATTGCCGCACGGACGGCAAATTGCTTCATCTTAACAAAATCCAGGAGGGTGTTGTCGAGGTCGAATATGACTGTTTTAATCATTAAATGAAATGGGCAGGAAAATATCTTGCCCAATATTAACGATTTTTAGTCACTATATTTGTGGGGATTTTTGATTTTGTCCATCATATACTCGGCGTTTTTACGCCAGGTACGATCGTTGCGGGCGCGTTCCAGGGCATTCAGGGCAGCAGTTTTATTACCTTTTCCATTGCACCATTCCGCGACACCCAATTCATACCAACCGCCGCCAAAATTCTTTTTCCGGTCGGTTGCCTCATAGGCCGCCCTTTTGGCTTCTTCGCAATTGCCCAGTTCATTGTGCGCCTGGGCCAACAGGAACCAGGCGGTGGAATTTTTCGGATTAAGCTCGGTGGCTTTCTCAAGATTTTCAGCCGCCTCTTTAAATTTCTCCATTTCGGTATAGGCATAGGCCAGGGAAATATAGGATTTAGCATAGGAAGGATTCACCTGGATGGCGGTTTTTAAAACTTCTACCGCTTTGTCATAATCTTTTTGTTCATTGTAAATATCGCCCATACTAACATAGGCTTTCACGTATCCCGGATTGGTATCGATGGATTTTTTGAACGCCTCCAATGCGCCTTCGTAATCGCCGGATTTATTTTTAGCCAACCCAAGGGCAAACCACCCTTTGTAAAAATTGGGGTTTATTTTCAGGGCTTTTTGATATGCGCTCATGGCTTTATCCAGGTCACCTCGTTTAGCCTCAATGACTCCGATCTGGTATTGAGCCTGATAGAAACGGTCATCAATTTCAAGCACTTTTCTATAAGCCGCCAGGGCGCCTTCCAGATCCCCGCGACGGTAAGCATTATTACCTTCGTTGAATGCTTTTTTCGCTACGTTGGTCAGGGCTGCCCGCGCATTTTCATGATAAGGATTTAATTCGAGCGCTTTATGAAATTCTACCACGGCGCTGTCATATTCTCCCTGACGGAAAAGAGCCAGTCCCATGCTGTAAGCCGCGTCGGCGAAAAACGGAAATTTTTCCAATACAACCCGATAAGATTCATAAGCCTCCTTATACTGGCCGTTTTTCATCGCCCGATTACCGTCATTCATCAGGTTATTGATCTCATCCATACGTTCATATTCTTTGCGATATTCCTGATTTTCCGGTTCCACCTCAATCGCTTTCAGCAAGAATTCCTGAGTTTGTTTCATATCCCCTTTACGAAGGTAAACCTTGGCCAGCCCAAACAAGGCCGGAGCGAAAGTAGGATCCAAATTTATAGCTTGCTGAAAAAGCGACTCAGCGGCATCGAGATCGCCGCTTTCCGCCTTCTGCTGGCCAAGCTTCAGAAATGATTCCGGGGTTTGAGCCATTGTCAATCCGGTAATCAGCAACAGGATAACGATTTGCCAGGTTTTTTTCATATGTCGACCTCTAATTCCCTTTGGTTACGTGCCGAAGGCGGGACTCGAACCCGCACGGGGTTTCCCCCACTACCCCCTCAAGATAGCGTGTCTACCAGTTCCACCACTTCGGCTATTTTTATTCAGTTGCGGATTCGGTTTCCTGAGTTGCCGGCAATGACAGATCCGCTCCTGGAGTAATTACCCGGTTTTCGGCTTCCTTTTTCAGTAACGATTCGGTGTTGACGGATGATGGTGTACTTACCAAACTAATTAAAATCGCCAACGCCATAAACGCAACCGCCAACCAGGTTGTCAGCTTGCTTAAAAAAGTCGCCGCGCCTCGTCCACCGAAAATAGCGCTCGTGGCGGAGCTGCCGAATGTTCCTGACAAACCACCCCCCTGGCTGGCCTGCATCAAAATAACCGTTATCAGCAAAATACTGATAATGGTGTGAATAGCTATAAAAAATCCGTGCACTTTATTTCCTCACGTAGTGTTTTGCAACTGTTTTTACTATATCTGTGAACGGCTCTACCTTTAAACTGGCTCCACCGATCAAAAAACCATCAACGCCATGGGTCAGAATAAGTTCTTGGGCATTATTCGGTTTTACCGAGCCACCATACAGAATCGGGACCCTGTTGACAGGGGAACTATCGGTGTTTTGCTCCAGAACCGTATTTATCAACCGATGCGCCTCGGCCACTTGTTCCGGTTTGGCATTAATACCCGTTCCAATGGCCCATACCGGCTCATATGCCACCACCAGGTCTTCAATGGATTCCACACCCGCAAGACCCTTGGTTAACTGATTTGTTAATACCGATTCGGTTAAACCGTTCTCGCGTTCCTGCAATGTTTCCCCAATGCATAAAATGGGTTTCAACCCTTCATTGAGCACAGACTTCACTTTTTTATTGATCCATTCATCCGGTTCGTTGAAAATATGCCGCCGTTCCGAATGACCGACAATAACGTAGTCTACATTGCAAGCGGCAAGCATCCTTGTTGACACTTCTCCGGTGAAAGCGCCTTCCGCTTCCCAATGACAATTTTGTGCTCCCAAAGAAAGGTGATCGGCCTGCAAATAAACATCCATTTTAAAAAGCGCCGGAAAAGGCGGGCAGAATATAACTTCCACTCCCTCCATATCCAAAAGCAAATTCGCCACTTCACCGACGAAGGAATGCCCCTCCTGCGGTGTCTTATGCATCTTCCAATTTCCTGCGACAATAGGTTTGTTCATAATCTTATTTCTCCAATACTGATATGGCTGGTAAAGAGTTCCCGCTTAACAGTTCAAGGGAAGCTCCACCGCCGGTTGAAACATGAGACATGCTTTCCATTAATCCGAACTTTTTCACCGCGGAAGCTGTGTCACCTCCGCCTACGATGGTTATAGTTCCAAGTTTTTTTGCCTCTGCTAACGCTTCGGCGATTCCTCTGCTGCCGACGTCAAATCCGGCTACTTCAAAAACACCCATTGGACCATTCCAGACAACCGTGCCGGCCTTCTGGATAACCGAAGAAAACGCTTCCACCGATTCGGGACCGATGTCAAGGCCCATTTTTGATAAGGGTATTTTATCAATCGGTACAACCTCCGGTTTTTCGGTTGGCTCGATGGAATCGGCAATGACGACATCAGTCGGGAACAGCAGATTCACATTATGCATCCTGGCCTGCGCCAATATCTTCTTTGCGGTGTCAATCATTGCCGGATCGATAAGCGAGCCTCCCACCTGCCAGCCCCTGGCTTTCAGGAAGGTAAAAACCATCCCGCCCCCGATGATTATCGTGTCGGCTTCCTCAATGAATTTATTGATCAGGCCTAATTTCGATCCGATTTTTGCGCCCCCAAGAATCAACACCAATGGTCGTTTCGGTTTGCGAATCACCGTTTGCAAATAACGTAATTCCTTCTCGACCAAAAAACCAATTCCTTTCAGGGTGAAAAAGGAGGCCACACCCACATTCGAGGCATGCGCCCGGTGGGCAGTTCCAAAGGCGTCATTTATATAAACCTGCCCATGTTTCGCCAATAAGGAACTAAACTCCATATCGTTTTTTGTTTCTTCGGGATGAAAACGCAGGTTCTCCAATAAATGAATTTCTCCCGTTTTCAATCCCAGGGTCACATCAATCGCATCCTCAGAAACACAATCATCAGAAAATTTTACGGGCATTTCCAACAATTCAGCCAGGACTTCACCGACCGGCATTAAACTTAATTCCGGTACTACCTTTCCTTTCGGACGACCTAAATGCGACATCAATATCACCGATGCCCCGTTTTTCAAACACCATTGAATGGTTGGCAGGGCCGCACGAATTCGAAAGTCGTCCACAACTTTCCCATCCTTCAGCGGCACATTAAAGTCCACACGTATAAGGACTTTTTTTAATTTTAAATCAAATGAGTTAAGTGATTTTAACATTACTTCGTTCTCCGGAATATTATCGAATAGGGGTACTGCAAGAAATGGCTATTACCTGATTCGCACCCTCTTTTTTCAGGCTTACGGCACAAGCGGATATAGTTGATCCCGTTGTTAATACGTCATCAACAACACCTACATTCAGTCCCGCAACAGGCTTCCTTACCCGAAAAGCATCCTTCATATTTCGCAACCGTTCTTCAGCATTAAGCGTTGTTTGTGAAACCGTATATTTTCTTCGTACCAAACTATTTAAGGAATAGGGGACATTCCATATTTCCGCCAATCCTTTTACTATCCATTCCGCCTGGTTATATCCACGCTCGCGTTTTTTAACCGGATGCAATGGAACCGGAATAAGTATATCTAATGGACCTATGGAATTATACCTGAGTTCTCGTGCCAATAATCGCCCTAATTCACGCCCTAATTTAGCTCGTTCCTGATATTTCAAAGAATGAATAACCTTTTGAATTTCATTATTAAAGAACCAACCGGAATATGCCCTGTCAATCCCCGTGGGGTGGGCCACCGAATCAATCCAATTACCCAGTTCCGTGGATTGGAAAGCGTCTTTGCAATTTGAGCAGATTGTATCAAAAGTCGTTTTTTGAAATGTATCACAAAGCATACATTTTGTCGGATAAAGAAAATCCAACAGGAGATGCAGAACAGATAGTCGTTGTTTTACCATAAACGATATGTAAACCGGAGAATGCTTCTTCCCGAAATGAAATTAGGGGTCACTATCCGTTTCCGACAACCGGTATATTTTGGTTCCAGTAATCCCCACGCAAAAAGTACATATTTAATCGGCCGGTCGGTGGATTGGTCTACCGGCCTCCGTTGGTCCGCTTGGCTGACTCGCTTCGCTTTCCGACGAACGTCGGGATTTCGCTTCGGTTAACTTGGCTCTTCACAATTATCATTCTCCTGTTTGGATTTAATTACACGGCTTTTATTTTTCAGCAATGAAAGAAGCACAATTAGCCACAACGGGTCGCCTGGACTTCCAGGACCTGATGTTATACCGGGTCTATGAAATCCTTTTGGTTGCCAGTCCTTATGACGCCTTCATTTTGGAGGAGGACGGACGGTTAACCGAACAGGTGTTGCATGAATACCTGGGAATGAATTTTAGTTCCGCGCCACGAATCTGGCGGGCCGATACCGGATCCGCGGCCCTGAAATTGATCCAGGAACGAAAATTCGATATCATCATCTCCATGATGCGGATTACGGATATGGACCCGATCTCCTTCGGAACGGAGATTAAAAAACTATTCCCGAAAAAACCGGTGATCCTGCTTGCTTTCGATGAATCGGAGATCAAGCAATTACCGCCGAATATACCGAAAACCGCCATTGACAAAGTTTTTATCTGGTCCGGGAACGCCAATGTATTTCCGGCAATTATCAAATACGTTGAAGACAAGCGAAATGCGAATCGCGACATCACCAGGGGAGACGTTCGCGCGATTATTTTTATTGAGGATAATCCCCGTGATTATTCCGTTATTCTTCCCCTGATTTATAAAGAGATTATGTATCATACAAAACAATTAATTAATAAAAGTTTAAACGACGCTCATCGTTTACTCAACTTGCGCGGCAGACCTAAGATATTATTAACCAGTACTTACGAAGAAGCTAAAAAATATTACAAACGATACCACGCCAATATTCTTGGTGTTATTTCGGATATTCGTTTTCCGAAGGGTGGCAAACTCGACCCTCGGGCAGGCATTAAATTCTCACAGTACGCCCGGAAAATTGAACCGGCCATGCCCATAATGCTGCAATCATCGGAAGAAAAACACGCCTCCGAAGCAAAAAAAATACATGCGCATTTCCTGCATAAACAATCCTTAACCCTTTTGCAGGATTTACGCGAATTTATCCTCGACAATTTCGGGTTTGGTGATTTCGTATTCCGCCTCAGCGACGGCAGACCGATTGCCAAGGCTTCCAATTTGAGTGATTTAAAAAATAAACTGGAAATTATCCCCGCCGAATCGTTGATTTATCACGCTTCCAGTAACCATTTTTCTAATTGGCTGGCCGCGCGCGGGGAGTTTGATTTGGCCTCCGTAATCCGACCGGCACAAGTGGAAGACTTCGCAGATGCGAATGAACTACGTTCGTATCTGATTAATCTTATCAGCGACGCCCTCGAAGTCCAGTTAAAAGGGAGCATGGTCGAATATTCCCTCGACACGCAGGCACAAACCACCAATTTTGTTCGTATCGCCCCCGGTTCGCTGGGCGGAAAGGCACGCGGTTTGGCCTTCATAGGTGGTATTCTTGCGCAATCCGATCTGAAACAAAAATTCCCCGATATTGATATTCGCATTCCGCAAACGGCCGTAATCGGAACGGATGAATTTGACACTTTTATGGACGAAAACAACTTGTGGGATAGGGCTTTAGCAGCTAAATCCAACGAAGAAGTGGAACAAATGTTTTTGCAGGGGGAATTGTCCGCCGGGTTACGCAAATCGCTCCGTGATTTCATATCAGCCGTGAATTATCCCCTGGCCGTTCGCTCCTCCACCCTTTTGGAGGATTCCCAATACCAACCGTTAGCGGGGGCTTATTCCACTTTTATGTTGCCGAATTCCGCCGTTTATCCCGAGGTTCGTTATCGGCAACTTTGCGAAGCGATTATTCGCGTATTCGCCTCCACCTATTTCCAGGAACCCAAATCCCTGATCGAAAATTCCGCTCATCGCCATGAAGAAGAAAAAATGGCGGTGATCATCATGGAATTGGCGGGGCAGAAATATGGCAACCGGTTTTATCCTACTTTGAGCGGAACGGCTCAAAGCATTAACTATTATCCCGTATCTTACATGAAACGGGAAGAGGGTATTGCAACCATAGCCCTGGGTTTGGGTCGAACGGTTGTTGAAGGCGGGAAAGCTCTGCGATTTTCTCCCCATTACCCGGGGATTTTACCGCAATATTTCTCGGTTAAAGCCACTATCACGAATTCGCAAAGAACTTTCTACGCGTTGAACCTCGATCCCCGGATTGATCCGTTAAAAAATGGAGAGGATGCTAATCTGGAGAATTGCGGACTGGATGTGGCCGAAAAAGACGGCGCCTTGCGTTGGGCCGCCAGTGTTGTTTGCAGCGACGACAATATTATCCGCGATTCCCTGCAATACGAAGGAATCCGGGTAATCACTTTCGCACCCATCTTAAAGTGGAATACAATTCCACTGGCAGACATATTAATTGAATTGCTTGATATGGGATCTAAAGCCATGGGTTGTCCGGTGGAAATAGAATTTGCCGTTAATTTATACAATGATAATAAACGAAAACCGGTATTTCACCTGTTGCAGATCAAACCCATGGTAATTGGCGGCCTGGAGTTGGATCCGGAAACCACACCGATAAAAATGGGTGATATCTTTTGTCGGAGTTCGGTTGCCTTAGGCAATGGCATCATTGAGGGCATAACCGATATTGTACTGGTAAACCCGGAAACTTTTAATGTATCCAAATCGGCGCAAATTGCCCGGGAAATTGAGTACTTCAACCATATTCTCCACCCGGACAAACCTTACATTTTGATTGGGCCCGGTCGTTGGGGCACGGCTGATCCCTGGCTGGGCGTACCGGTTAATTGGCAACAAATATCCGGCGCCCGGGTAATCATTGAAGTTGGTTTGCAGAATTTCCCCGTCGACCCTTCCTTCGGAAGCCATTTTTTCCAAAATGTCACCAGCATGCGGATTGGTTACTTTACCGTTAATCCCAAGGTAAAGAGCGATCACCTGGATTTATCCTGGCTCCATGAACAACCTGTGGCCGAAAAGAAAGAATTCACATCCTGGATTCATTTAAAACTACCGGTATTGGTGAAAATCGATGGGAAAACAGGGTACGGAATAATACTTAAACCAGTCGACCCGGAAGTCGAAATAATGGATGAACAGGAATCTTCCGGAATTTAATTTTCCGACAATCTGTTCTTCGAACCGACGAACTGCGCGCTCCGATCCTCTTCTGCTTCCTGCAATACAAAATAATAGCCGCTACCTTATCGGGATTCCGCACACGATGACGGAATCTTTTCCTGTTAAAGGAAAACCACCGAATAATTTTTAACCACGGCGGGATTTAAACCCCGCCGTGGTTAAAACTAATTGATTATACCACGCCTTGATCCAACATCGCATCGGCAACTTTAATAAAGCCGGCAACATTGGCGCCTTTCAAATAATTTATGAATTTCCCTTCTTTCCCGTGGGTAACACAGGACTCATGAATATTCCGCATAATCGTGTGTAGTTTATCGTCGACTTCTTCGCGACTCCAACTAATGCGCATGCTGTTCTGACTCATTTCCAGTCCCGATACGGCTACCCCTCCGGCATTGGCCGCTTTGCCGGGCCCAAAAAGAATCTTGTTTTCCAAAAATACATTAATTGCTTCGGGATCCGATGGCATATTGGCTCCCTCCACGACACATTTGCATCCGTTCTTTATCAGGGTTTTCGCTTCTTTCTCGTTGATTTCATTTTGCGTGGCACAAGGTAATGCGACGTCGCAGGCAATATTCCAAGGCCGTTCTCCGTCGAGATATTCCACGCCGTATTTTTTCGCATATTCCTTAATGCGCCCACGTTTAACATTCTTCAATTCCTTGACGAAGGCCAATTTTTCACGATCAATGCCATCAGGATCATAAACAGCGCCTGAAGAATCCGATAAGGTCACCGGTTTGCCACCCAGGTCAAGGACTTTTTCCGTGGCATATTGAGCAACATTCCCGGAACCTGAGATCAGGACCGTTTTTCCTTCAAGATGTTCGTTCTTTGTTTTCAACATCTCCTGAGCGAAATAGACGGCGCCGTATCCGGTCGCTTCGGGACGAATTAAACTACCGCCCCAGTTCAATCCTTTGCCGGTTAACACGCCGCTGAATTCGTTCCGGATTCGTTTATATTGACCAAAAAGAAACCCTATTTCGCGTCCCCCAACTCCAATATCGCCTGCGGGCACATCGGTTTTCGGACCGATATGGCGTTGAAGCTCCGTCATGAACGACTGACAAAAATTCATTACCTCATTATCGGATTTCCCCTTGGGATCGAAATTAGAGCCACCCTTTCCGCCGCCCATGGGGAGCGTAGTAAGACTATTTTTAAATACTTGTTCAAAGCCCAGGAATTTCAGAATACTTAAATTGACCGATGGGTGGAACCGAAGTCCCCCCTTATACGGACCCAAAGCCGAGTTGAATTCCACGCGGTATCCTTTATTAATTTCAATCTCACCGCGATCGTTCCGCCATGGTACCCTGAACATGATAACGCGTTCCGGTTCCACTATACGTTCCAGGATCTTCGCATACATATAGTGCGGATGATCTTGCAAAAATTCCCACAGCGAATCGACCACTTCAAATACTGCCTGATGGAACTCTTTTTCGCCGGGATTTTTATTTACAATATCGTCCATGAAGGACGCAACAGAGTCGTACATCGTACTAATCTCCTAAGTTTTTTTCGATTACGTCTGAATGATTCCATCTAACATGATCTTCAAGACTGATGAAATTACATAGGATTCCATGCCATTCAACAAATAATTTGATGCTTGCCAACCGATGCGGGGTACCGATCAAGCGCCATACCCGGGACATATTTCATTTGGGTTTTCACCAATTCGCCCCCTAACTTTGCGGCGCATTTTTTCAACGTTAGCGGTACAATTTCGGCGAATGATTTGACTTTTATTCAGAACCGCAAAGGCTCACGATAATTGGCGGAGTAGCTCAGTCGGTTAGAGCAGCGGAATCATAATCCGCGTGTCGGGGGTTCGAGTCCCTCCTCCGCTACACATCTACACTACGTTACGATGTGCGGGTACGCTTCGCTGCCTTTTTATATCCCGCTTGTCCGGTATATTTTATCTCCGAACATCGGAAACCGATCAATTCTTTTTTCTTCGCCGTTTTTTCTTTATTAATCGTACCGCATTTCGTAGCACATTGTAATATTTCGTTGTATAATTATGTGCTGTGGAGACACCAAAATGAAAGAACATATGATAGGGTTGGTTTCCGATTATTTCGATACTATTTCGGTGGCGGCAATAAACATTATCGACGGTACTCTGCAATTAGGAGATACCATTCATATCAAAGGAATCAAGACCGATTTCGAAACTACCGTTGAATCAATGCAGATTAACCGCTTACCGGTCTTAATTGCCAATGCCGGGGACAGCATCGGACTGAAGGTTTCGCACCCCGTACGGAAAAAAGATGTCGTTTATAAAGTACTGAATAATTGACCGGACAACCGAAATTTTCCGACATCATAATCTCCGATTACGCAACAGGGATCACAATTTTTCAGATTAAACCACCTCCGCTCCCAGAGTAAACAAATTGGTATTGTATTGACTGTCAAAGGTTAATACTGTTTTCCCCGCGGCTATCCATTCCTTGCATAAACGTTCCATTCGCCCCCCAGGGGCGGCATACGAAATAAAAATCTGTTCTGCCAACCTACCCACGAACCTGTTCCGTTCCAGGGCCGTTTTCGTCGTAACACGGAGTGTATCTTCAGGGAAGGGAGACAGGATGATTAAATTTCCCCTCCCCACCGCCTGTTTCCATTCCGGCCTGATGCGCATCGAAGTTATGCTGCGGGCCGGACAAAGAAAAATCGGTTGGGTCCCCTTTAATAAAATATTTAAACACTCCTTTTCCATGGGAGAATGAAAACCGCCGATGACGGCAACGCCGATCTTTCTGTACTCCAGCACCAAATCATATGTTTTAAGGATTAAGTCACCGGGACATTTGACCGAACAAAACAGGGCGGTGGGCTTGAGATTAAGTAATTTGGAGTTACCGATACAGGTTACTGCATTTTTCGAAACACTTGGCAAAGAAATTTTCAGCATCTTCAAATATGAAGGATTTTCAAACACTTTTCCCCTTCATCATAAATATTTTATGAAAATATACGGCGTCTATCAGAGATAATTGAAAAAGTCCTGGTTATATCTTCTTGCTACATTTTAACTCTAATTAACATTTCTTACGTATAACAGTCTTCCTATAGTATTGTTTAGAATGGGGTTGTACAATATCGAACAATGGTTTTTTCAGAAAATGGTTTAACTTGGTATTTCATGAAATAAAAAATGTATCAAGTCAATTTCAATAGTAAGATGTTTTTTGAATAAGGACCTCACGTCGAAGTGAGAATTGTTAGATTGTTAGTAAATAATCTACAACCCAAAATATTGAATTACTGACTTATGGGTATCCTCAAATAGAATTGGTTCCCTTTCGGTTTGTTCGGTTTTACACCAACAATAGCATTATGGGCATCGGCAATACGCTTGACGATGGCTAATCCCAACCCCTTGCCTGAATGTGCATGTTCCTTATCAAGCCGAACATGTCGTTTAAATATTTCCTGCCTCATATTTTCAGGTACTGTTCGTCCGAAATCGATAACATATACGCTGATACATTTTTTCTCTTTTGTTGCCCTGACGATAATTTTCCCACCGCTTGATCCGTATTTAATTGCGTTATTAAGATAATTTCTGACAATTTCCGCGATGATCGGATTTGCCGATACCATTAATTTCTCCGGCAAATCCATGGTAAAGTTCAGTTTGCAATTACAAATCGCGGGACTGAACTCCTTAACAACATTGTCAATAATTTTAACCAAATCAATTTCCCATTTGTGTATTTCCTCTCCTAAACCAATCCTTGCCAGAGAGGTGACCGTTTCCACGACATCGATTAGATTACTACTGGACTGGTAAATCATATCAACCAATTCGTTCTCGGAGGCTGATTCATTCAGCAATTCCGAAAATTCCTTTATGACGCCAACCGAATTTTTCAGGTCGTGGGTAATAACATCCAATAAAATATCTTTAATCGTGTTGATGTTCATTAATTCTTCGTACAACTTACGATATTTTCTTTCGGAACGTTTTAATGCGTCTTCAAGGCGTTTACGATCAGTTACATCCCGTGAAATTCCTACCGTACCATGTACTTTCCCGCAAGGACAAATAAGAGGAACTTTGGTTGAAGACACCCAACGAACTTTCCCCTCAGCGTTGGTAATTCTTTCAAATTTATCGATTATCGGTTTTTTAGACTCCATAATCGATTGTTCATCCTTCAATGCGTCAAGGGCATGCGTCTTGGAAAAATAATCAAAATCGGTCTTCCCGATCGCATCTTCCGGGTCAGTAACACCCAGTAATTGAGCCTGGGCTTTATTTATTTTTATAAAACGCGACTGCTCATCTTTGAAATATATTTTATCCGGAATATTATCCATTAATATTTGCAATAATATTCCATCGCTAAAGTGATCCTGATCCATTTTTTCTTTCTTTGTCATATTAAAATTTTCTAATAAATATACTAACGATAGTTCCAGAATCTTCGTCTAAACATTATCCCGGGGTAATAAGACCCAAATGTTAAGGATCCGATCACCCGTGAAATCTTTCCAATAAACGGGTTAAAGGTCTCTTCAACCACATTACCATATTTCAACCCACACACCTGCGAATAAACAATATCAAATTCTCTCCTTTCCACAGCTCTATAAACACAATAATTAACCCATTAAATGCATTGATACCCCTCTGAACATTAATAGTAATACGAAGTCAATGATTACACACGGTTTACATCAATTTAGCAATAGAATATTACAATAAAAATAACTATATGTTACACGCGAAACAAGATTAAATATTGAAAGAATTCGTCCAATTCGGTGAGACCGGTATTATTTTCTTTCTAACTTTAATTCAAGTTGTCGGTCGGATTTTACGAAATTGCCACACCCCACCCCCAGTAACCTTATCGGTCGCCGATCTCCGCGATGCATATTGAAAAGCGTCATGATGACTTCAATAATCGTTTCCAGGTCTGCCGTAGCTGATGAAAGAGACCGTCGGTAGGTGTGCGTCTTAAAATCGGAATAACGGATTTTAAGCATGAACGTCCGGGCCTTTTGATTGTTTGCAGCAAGAAATTCGGCAATCGAAACACACTGCGCGCGAAGGGTATCCAGCAATTTCTCGTCATCGCTTATATCCGTGGGAAAAGTACATTCCTGGCTGAAGGATTTTCGTTCCCGGTTGGTTACGACGGGACGATCGTCAATTCCTTTCGCCCAGCGCGCCATCTCGAGCCCTATTTTCCCGAAGGTTGTCTGCAAAACCTGCTCGGAAACCCGGGACAGTTCACCAACGGTCCGAATCTGCATTTTCGCCAGGCGGGCACTGGTCTTGACGCCAATACCGGGAATTTTCGAAACCTGCATCGGCGATAAAAACGATCGCTCTTCCCCGGGTTTCACAACGGTAAACCCGGACGGTTTTTGATAATCGGATGCAATTTTCGCCACCATTTTGTTGGACGCGACCCCTACCGATGACGATAAACCGATATCGCGGGCTATCCTGGTTTGTATCCTCTTTGCTACCGATACCCCTTCTTCCCAACTTTCCACATACGGACTTAAATCCAAATAGGCTTCATCAATGCTGACTTTCTCAATCAGTGGAGATTCATTCTCTAAAATCCCCATTATGACGCGCGAATAGGTTTTATAAAGTTTGAAATGCGGAGGCAAAATAATTAAATCTTTACAAAGTTTTTTTGCCCGAATCATGGGCATGGCGGAATGAATCCCCCATTTCCGGGCCGGGTAAGAAGCGGCTGCCACTACGCCCCGGTCTTCGGGTTGTCCTCCGACAACCAAAGGTTTATCCGCGAGAGCGGGATTTTTCAATACCTCCACCGCACAGAAAAAAGCGTCCATATCAAGATGAATAATTATTCGCATAACGAATGAAATTAGGACAAGCTCGGTAAACCAAAACTTAAATTTTGAATAAATCCACCACCAATGAGCGTTCCCGCTATTTTATTTCCAACCACGTGAAAGGTAGGAAGATAAGGTCTTAAGAACCAAGAACCAATCCGTCGGCTGGGTGAGGAATTACCGATTGCTCCGTTTTAAATCCGTCAACAAAATTTACAGTCCCATCGATTCGGAAGATTCCATAAACGGTATTTCTATGTATTTTCACACCCGAATTTGTAAAGGTTTTTCCGATGAAACTATTAAACACCATACTCTTCATATTGCTCACAGCTCATTTGTTTGGTCAGAATTTGCAAATCCACTACGATATGGGGGACAATCGAAATTATGTAACCAGCACGTTTGAAATGTTTAAACCCGATGAATACGGTGCCACTTTTTTATTCATCGATTTCGACTACAATCTGCCGGTGACAAACGATGCTTCCCTGGCCTACCTGGAAATCGCACGGTACCTCACGATTCCTTTTCTGCATGAGATAAAATTTACCGTCCAACTTAATGACGGACTGGTGATTTTTTCCAATCCCGACCGGGAATCTTTCATGAAGTATGCCGGGAATAACATACCCCAGACCTGGTTAACCGGGATCAGCATTCCCCTTAAATTCGCCAATCTGACAGCCGATGTATTATTTCGGTTTCCCAACGGATCCGATGCCATCCAGAACCAACTGACATTTGTCTGGTTTAAATCATTATTTCATCGGAAAATTACATTAACCGGGTTTTATGATATCTGGACTGCGTCCAAAAACGATGGCAACAAACAGTTCGTTCATCTGGCTGAACCGCAAATCTGGTATAACATATCAAAACACCTTTTTATCGGCAGTGAAATCGAAATAAGCAAACATTTTATTTCCGATGGAATTACAATTAATCCCACTATCGCATTGAAATGGAATTTTTAAACTTCCCCTGATTAATTCTCCGGACAAATGAGAATACTATCTTCCAACGTGGAAATCCATTTTCCTACCTTCGATGTCCCGATTGTCGGTTTCCACTTTAAAAAGGACGGTTTATGGGAAAATACCGTTGATTATGATCGCGTAATCAGGTTCATGTCAATAATGAGCCACTGGAGAAACAACCATGAATAAAAACCTGTCATTTAAGGCGGTTATTTTCGATCTTGACGGAACATTGCTGAATACGCTCACCGACATCGCCGATTCCATGAACGCGATCCTTCGTTCCCGGGGCTTCCCCGAACATCCGGTTGATCAATATAAGTACTTTGTCGGGGACGGCATGGAAACTCTGGTCCGACGAACTATTCCGGAGCAATATCGCAATGAAAAATTTATAAATGATTGCCTTAGTGAACTCAAAAAGGAATATTCCCGTCGCTGGAACAATAAAACAATACCATACGACGGCATCGAGGATTTACTCACTTCGCTGAGCGAAAAAAATGTCCCGATGGCCATATTGACGAATAAACCACATAATTTTGCCGTGCAAACGATTAACTGTTTTCTGCCGCGCTGGGAATTCCCGGTAATCCTGGGCGCGAAACCCGAAATACCCAAAAAGCCCGACCCCACAGGGGCATTGCTCATTGCCGACACCCTGAATATCGCTCCCGACAAAATACTTTATTTAGGCGACACGGATACCGATATGGAAACCGCCACAAGAGCAGGAATGTATCCGGTGGGGATTCTCTGGGGCTTCAGGAACCGGGATGAACTGCTCCGCGCCGGGGCGAAGGAATTAATCCAGACGCCAACCGAAGTGTTACGCTATTTTTAACTCCCGGGCAAACGAAAGTGGTTCATCGATCCATCACTTAAACATATTACACCGGCAATGGCAACAAACACTTTTACCATAGAACTTAACGGCTCGCAGCTTATCCTGACTCTTAAGTCAAATGCTTTTAACCTGTTTGAGCAACCCGCCAATAATTTATGGACCTTCGATTTGGAAGGACGATTGGTCGGAATGTATGTCGACCAAGCCAATTACCGTCGCACCCTCGACAACCGTTTTTTCAAAAAGACACACGTCAATATTTCCGGTGAATATTTCCGATCGGTGAAACCGGTACCCTTCGACATCGCGTTTCCTTTATTGCAACGGGGAACAAACCTGTTATCGCGGGTCCGCGACCGGTGTCCAGAACCGTTCCAGGAGATTATCGCAAAAATAACGTGCATGACTCCTGTCGCCCTGCGGGAACAAACCCGTACTTTCAATGAGATTTATTTACCCATATCGATCTTGCCACCCGACCAATATATGGCGCTTGTCGTACAATTGACCGAAGGGTGCAATTATAATCAATGTTTGTTTTGCAATTTTTACAAGGACCGGCCCTTCCGGATTAAATCCGTACCGGAATTGACGGACCATTTACTGGCAATCAAAGGATTCCTGGGGAAAGCGATTTTGCTTCGCCGGTCGGTTTTCCTGGCCGATGCAAATGCCATTGTCACTCCCCAGTCACGACTGGTTACAGCGTTGGACGCGATTCATAACCATTTCCCGAAATTAAACGATATTTATTCTTTTATCGACGTGTTCACCGGGATCAAAAAATCGGCCGCAGACTATTCCGAATTGGCCGGACGGGGACTGAAACGGGTTTACTTAGGGGTAGAGTCCGGCAACCAGGAACTCCTGCGCTTTTTGAACAAGCTCCAGCTTACGGATAACATTATTAAACTATCGGAAAACCTTAAAAGCGGTGGTATTCAATTGGGAATTATCTTCCTGGCAGGCATTGGAGGTCTTCGCTACGCGGAGCGACATCTGCGGGATTCATTGGAATTAATTAAACACCTGCCGCTCTCCGAAGGCGATATTGTCTATGTTTCCGAATTTCACGAGACCAATCCCGAATATCGCAAGAAAATGGAATCGGAAAATATTCCGTTGCCGGATATGTTCGCCATCCGGCAATTATCAAAACAGTTTAAAGCGGAGTTGAAAGCGGTGGTCCCCAAAGGGGTTGCTGTATCGATATACGACATAAATCAATTTTTTTATTAAGGTCTGACTTCGGAAGCGTGAAACCTGGAGTCGAACAATGCAATGGACAATGACCTTGAGATTTTTCGTTTTCCCGGGAACCACCGGACAGGACACTATCGTTTTTCCACAAACTCCCTTATGGTTTTTCCATCCACAAATGCCGGCGGCTCCACATCCAGTATCTTCGCAATTGTGGGAGCAATATCGACCGTGGCAATCCGATCGTTAATTTGTTCCTTTTTCATCCCCTTCATATGCAACAGTAAGGGGACATGTGCATCATAGTCATAGGGTGTTCCATGTCCGGTTCCATAAGGGAAACGATAAACCCAGTTTCCTTTTTGCAATATCCATGCGTCAGGGCTTTTCACCGGGTTGATCATATTTTTCATTCGAAATACGATTTTATCTTCGGGCGTGGCACTTAGAATCTCTTCTTTTGTTAATATTCGCTCAATCCCCGCGACATTTTCAAAATTCTTCTTCAATATTTTATTAATAACCCTCATGTCGATCGATCGCTCATTTAAAATATCAATATCATAATAAAAACTCAGGCCTTCAAAGACAATGAAATCGTGGTCACCATAGCGTTTGTCAATTTCGCGCAACGTATTTTCGTAAGCCGCTTTCAGGGGTTTCCATTTGATTCGACCGGCGGGAGTCTGGTATTTCTCTTTTAAAAATTCAGGTAACATCATTCCACCATGATCGGCGGTAAGAACGAAAAGAACATTAGCCAGGCCAATCGATTTATCCAACTTGTCTATGAAGTGCCCCAAATATCGATCAATTTTTATCAGGTGGTCCATACTTTCCTGCGAAAAAGGTCCGAAATTGTGGATAATCCAATCCGTGGCGGAAAGTCCGATAAATAAGATGTCCGGATTGTCGTCGGTTCCCAACTTTTCCTGTTCCGCAATGGTGGTTGCCAGCTCAATCGTAAATTTATCCAGCCAGGGCGTTCCGCCGATATCGTTTAATACATCGCTGTCGGACAAAGACGAATCGAATCCGATCGGAAAAACAGGGGAATAAGGTAGCGTTAAATAGGTGTCCATTTCACCCGGGAAATTGTCGCGTCGGGCATATCTTTCATAAACCACGGGAGCCAGGGATCTTGTCCACAGCGAATCCCGGTAACTAAGCACGTTTAAATTCCGGTTAAAATCGATTAACCATTGCGGGTTCGATTTGGCATAATAATCCGTGGTCACGAAGTCTCCCTGCCAGTTGTACCATAGGGCCAGATTGGGATGTTTACCACCCAGGAAAATAGAGGCCCGGTCTTTTCCGGCCACCGAAAATACTTTGGATGACGGATAGCGGTCTTTTACCCAATCGCCCAGGGCGGTCGTGTTGATATTTTTATATGAACGATCCTTTCCCGGATACCCGATAACCGTCGCCGTGGTATCTTCGACACAGTAAACAACACGTTTCAATTTTCGGTCATACCAATTATTCCCGATCACCCCGACCGGACCCGGATATTGCCCCGACGACAACACAAAATGCCCCGGGCCGGTAGCGGTATATCCGTGTTCATGGTAAACATTTGTGTACGAGACGGAATGATCGATCAGCCAACGGAATCCACCCGTGAACAAATCGTTGAATTGGGTTAATAACTCAGGACGGAGTTGGTCAACGGAAATAAATACAACGAGTTTCGTGACACCTTTTTTCGTGTGACTCTGGCAGGATAGACTTACTGTGAACAGCAACAACCATACGTATTTTCTCATCCAATTACCTTAATGAACTTTCGTTTACCTACTTTGATGATGACTTCACCACATCCCGGTCGTAAGGAATAATTAATATCGCTGCAAGCGATGCCGTCTAATTTTACCGCGTTTTGTTTTATGAGTCTGCGCGCGTCACTTTTACTTTTGGTCAACCCGGCGTTAAATAATAGTTCAACCAGTAATGTTTTCTGAGATAACAAATATTCATCCATTTCATCAGGAATCCCTTTATGAATAAAAATCCTGTCAAAATTTTTCTCTGCCTGAACAGCCGTTTCGGAATCATAATACAGGGCCACCAATTCCCGGGCCAAACGGCGCTTAACATCCCGCGGATTTACCGCCGGATCGGCTAATTGAGCTTTTATTTCCGCCATGGTGTTCGGGTCGGAATCAAGGGCCAACAAAAAATATTTTTCAATCATATTATCGGGAATTGAAAGGGTCTTCCCGTACATTTCATCCGGAGAGTCGTGCAAACCGATATGATTTCCATACGATTTGGACATTTTCTCGACTCCGTCCGTCCCCTCCAGCAACGGTAAAGTAATGATCACCTGTGGTTTTTGTTGGTACTCCCGTTGAAGATCCCGGCCCACCAGGAGATTAAATTTCTGATCCGTCCCCCCCAGTTCAACGTCCGCTTTAAGTTCAACGGAATCCATTCCCTGGGCCAACGGATAAAGAAACTCATGAATGGAGATGGGTATTTCGGATTTGAAACGTTTTGAAAAATCATCCCGTTCCATCATCCTGGCCACCGTATATTTACTGGCTAATTTAATCACATCGCTGAAACTCATTGCGTCAAGCCAATCGGAGTTATAAACAATTTTAAGCTTATCTATGTCAAGAATTACTTTAGCTTGCTCCACGTACGATTCAGCGTTATCTCGGGCCTCCTCAAGTGTCAGTTGAGGTCGGGTTTTATTTCTGCCGGAAGGATCCCCGATATGGGCGGTAAAATCTCCGATCACAAGGATGGCCTGATGTCCCAAGTCCTGGAAATGACGCAATTTGCGCAAAACAACGGCGTGTCCGATATGCAGGTCCGGCCGACTGGGATCACAACCTAACTTAATTTTCAAGGGTGTGTCGGTCTCACGCGACCAAACCAATTTTTGCATCAGTTCATCTTCGGGAATTATTTCTTCCGTTCCCCGGCGGATTAATTCCATTTGTTCCGGTACTGGTAAAAAGGTCATTTGTGTTCCAACTGTTTATCTTTTTCTATTCTTGATTCTATTCTTGAATAATGCTGTCTTGCGGCTATCTTGGGAATTCATTTCGAATAGCGATTCATTTCGCGATCGGTTTCCCGCTTTATATCCCGGGCCTTGAGAGCGGCCTTCTTATCATAGGTCTTTTTCCCTTTGGCAATCCCGATCTCCACCTTGGCCCAACTTCCCCGGAAATACAGTTTCAGGGGAATG
>JALUTR010000391.1 GCA_027021785.1 Fidelibacterota bacterium
AAAATCATCGACCAAATCCGGTCGGCCGTCGCCATCCCGGTCCTTCAGCCCCAAGTATTGATTCCTGTCCAGGACCACCGACATTCCAACCGGTGTCCCCGGTAATAACGGCCGCTCGATACGCAAACCGACCAAACCCAGGTTTTCTTTAAAATCATTCACAAATCCCTGCACGGACAATAACTTGTTTCGGACACTCCATTCCAAACCGACTTTTCGCACCTGGGGATAAAGCACCGTATTGGCGTAACCGTTCACCAAAATCCCATACCCCAATGACACGCGATCCAGGGCACCTATTCTGAAATAAATCGGATCCGTTCGATAGCCGAAGCGCACATAGTAGATTTTATCGATTAATGTATTTTTAATCGCCGACGGACTGGAAAAATCCCATTCGTCCCTGTGAATATTCCCGTCCTGGTCAATGTACAGGACCAAATCGAGCGCGACTCCGAATTTCCAGATTGGAATGACCGGTCGCAGGGCAATTTGATTCCAAATTTTACCGTCGATCGTAACGGCTCCGAAAGCTCCCTGTACACTCCTGGCTTCCTGGGAGTATAGAACGCACGAAAAGAGTATCGAAATAAGAATGACTGATGTTTGCTTCATTTTCAACGCGATAACGTCTGCGAAATTACCGTTCCACTTACCCCGATTCAACCGGTAAATCCTTTAGATCGTCAAGCATCCCTGTCTGTACTGCGTTACGCCAAGCCTGCCTGACGATAGTGGTAAAATGCCCCGGGTTACGATTAAAAAATATAATATGAAAAAAGAATTGAATAAGTCAGGTTAGGATTTAGGATCTTGCAAATTTCCCGGCATATCGCCGGTGATGCGGATAAATCAGGAAATTTTTCACCGTAATTGATTCCATTCCTGCGCGTAATACGGTTCTTAAGCGATCGGATCGGGTTTTATGTGAGCTTTTGGTAAAACCCCGGTTTAGCAGATTAAATTGTGCCTGATCTGAAAATCTGATTTCTGAGGGGACTCATTAATGGCAGATTTTGAGACACCAACGTTAATTCAATAATTCGTCCTAACTTTTTTAATATTCTTTCGTTTAATCCGTTTGTTTCATCGTTAATGTATAGGGCTAAACCGGGATACGTTTTTACGAGATCATCATTCCCAATTAAAAAGC
>JALUTR010000392.1 GCA_027021785.1 Fidelibacterota bacterium
CGAACCAAAATCTCCTGCAACACTTCAATGGGCAAAATGCGTGGAGGTTTGGGTTTGCTTGTGCGGGCGTTTCGCTCAGCAATGATTTTGGCCCGCTCGGCGGAACTGAGTTCGACAACAACCCCATTGTTTTGAACTTTGCGCACAACTAACCTCCAATCTCAAACACGTGGATTGAACCCGAATTGATGTTTGCCGCCCCAAAGTAGATTTTGATTGCATTGATGGCAACCGAAGTCCCTTTCAACACACCAGAAGTCACATAGTTGCGGTGATCGGGGGTGGCTGCACTGGAGCGAAACTTCAAATCGGAGTTCAGATAGGTTGGGGCCGCAACACCGGGGTTTGTGAGCACAATCACCCCACTAATTCCTTCGCCCGCAACATTGCTCACAACAGCACCCGTGAGAGGGATTTCATTGTCTCCGGTGCTATTGGAACTGTTCAACCAACCGGATGTCCCACTGTGCAAAAACACCATCGAATATTCATAATCCGATGCAGCCTCTTTATAGGTTGCCCCGTTATCATCGGAGAGTTTACACCAGAGTTGATCAGCATCATTCACCGGGAGAATGTTATCAAGAACCAAAATAACCAGCGGCACGTTTGCAATGTTTGTGACTTCAGCGAGCGCCGCCCCGCCACCAGGAACATTCACGGTGGTTTTCTTGTTGATTGTCACACCGAGAGTTGTGCGTGCGGTGGCCGCATCAGCATCATCCAAAAGTGTGCGCATGAATGATGTGAGGGTTGTGAGACTTGCTGTTCCTGAACCCGTGAAATAGGGGAGTTGATCAGCCGCCGAAGTTAATCCGGCGAGCGCTGCCAATTCTGCATCATAGGCTTGAACATCGGTTCCGGGAACCAATCCAAGAGTTGCTTGAACTGTGGCCGCGTCCGCATCATCAAGAATCGAACGCGCAAATGCAGTCATGGTTGTGAGGGCCGCAGTTCCACTTCCAGTGAAATATGGGAGTTGGTCGGCCGCACTCACCAAACCAGCAATTGCACTAAGTTCCGCATCATAGGCTTGAACATCCGTCCCAATAACCAAACTCAAATCGGCGGGTGTGACGTTGTGGGGATTTCCCGAAGTCGTGGCGGCGTGCGCAGTGTTTGCAGCAACATCCGCAATCGCCCCATAAAGGGTGTCGTTTGTGGCTTTGTTTGGAATGCGATGGCCGCCTGCAGTCACCCCATCATGCACCCGCAAATCATTGTTTGTGGTGTCAATGGTAATCTCGCGAGCTTTGCCAACAAATGTGATGGCGTTGGCGTTCGTGTGACCGAGCCGTTGAACACGCTTCGTCATTACAATACTCCCACCAACATCCCGCTGATTTCAAGGGTTTTGAGATGAAAACTATCGTCTTGTGAAGGGGTGCTGAGTTTAATCACATGATAAATCCCAGCAACAGAACAAGCATATTGGTCCAATCCGGTTGCGTTGTTCACCCGTTCAAGTTCCTGCGTGTTGCCCTCCCAAACTTCAAACCCATCAATCGTGCTCCAAATCTCTGCTTTGAAATGCACATCGGTTTCTGTGCCAAAACCATAGTCTTCATCATCAGTGTTGTCGGCAATGGTGTTGTAGTCTTCGTCATAAACACCATCAGGAAATTCGGAACTCATCCAATCCACAAAAACCTGTCCGCCCGCATCGGGAGTTGTTCCGATTGAAACGTTGGTGACTTCCCCGAGTTCATCGGGGCGTTGTTGTTCAACATAACGAAACAAACCAATCTCAACTTCACTGTCCAACACATCTGTTGTTGGGTTGACAACTTGCGGGAGATATGTGGTCATGCCCGCTTGCATTTCAATGCGTGAAGCGAAAACATAGGGAGAGGTTGTTGCAGCGATTTCGATTGGGGTTGTTGCGCTGTCAGTATAGCTAACTCCCGCCTCACTATACACACCCGCATTCAAACCAACGAGGTTGCGAAAATCCCAACTTGAGAGATGGGCCACAGATGAAAACCGATATGTGCCTGCATCAATATAGGTTGGGTATTCAACATTCGTTTGGTGATGACGCACGGTTGGATAGTTGTAGACTTGTTCGCAACTCGTTCCATCACTGAACCGATGAACATACCCATTCGTGTCAAAATACCCAAAGTTGAAACCTTTGAGGGTGCCCGTGCTAATCCAAAGTTCCCCAAACCCAATGTGTGTTTTGTTGAAAATCCCCCATTCCTCTCGGGGCATGTAGTAGCAATAGGCTTTGCTGAAACGAAACGCAATCCCATTCTCGCTGATTGAAACAAAAAACCATTTGCGATCGGTGTTGTAATGGAGTCGAATACCTCCTTCGATCGACAAATCAAGCGATCGCAAAAGGGTGCGTTGAAAATATTCCCCCATCAACGGTTGCCAGGGTTGCGGCATGTTTCCTTCCGAACTGTAGAAACCGTTGCGGGAGAGAAACACGGTAATTCGATCACCAATGCTTGCGATGCAATATTGATCAATTGGAACGTGTTCATCGGCACGAGTGAGGGGCGTGTGGCGAAACGGAGTTGGCCCCGTGATGATTTCCGATTTCAAAATCCCTTTGTCTGTGAGGGTGAGAAAACCGTTTTTGTGTTCTTGCAAACCGAGTGCGGTTGTTGCATTGATCATCGCAAGGAGTTGAAAACCGGCACCCGTTGTGAGACTTGGGGCAAGATCAGTTCCATCATCAAGCGCCGACCACACAACCCGATCCGTTCCCAAAACAATGAGTCGGCCCGCACTTTGTGTTACTGCAACAACCGTGGAAGGAACTCCGCTTGACGTGATTGCACTCCAAGTTAATGTGGAGGGCTGATAACGCAACAAATTATGACCTTTGCGCGCAAAATAGTAACTCCCGCCAACCTTTGCCGAGGTCCAAGGCCACACAATGTTGGAGGGAGTGAACACAAACACCGGATAGAAGAACTGACCGCTCGTGTTGTAACGCAACACGGCCCCATTCACAAAAACAAAAACTTCCCCTTCAATGCGAAAGGTTTGGATTGCATCATCCGGAACAAGGGGAGTTGGGGTGATGATTTGGGTGCCAAATGCCGAATATGGTCCCTGAAAATCGAGCATGAAGTTTCGCCCGTTGACAACAAAAGGTTGTTTCAGCACCCTTCTATCGAGTGCTGGAATGCAACCCTTTATCTGGTCAGCGGCGAGATTGATGTTGACCATGCTCAGTTCAAATAAAGTTCATAGGTGAGCGGGAGAGAGTTCCCATCCAACACCGTGAGTGCAGCAGGAAGCGGCCCACTCACACCAAACAATCTCCCGGCCGTCCCACTTGCAACATTGCACAGAAATGCGCGCCAAATTGCGGTGTCAAAATCGGCCCCCGATGCAGCAAAGGTGACCGTTTTTGATTGCGCCCGCCACACCCCGTTGACTTGGGAAAGTGTGGGCCAACCGGTTGCATCTCTTTCCACCGCAATTCGCGCATATCCTCCGGTTGAAGATGGCTCCCCGGCAAGAGTTGCGAGTGTGGTTGTCTCGTCGAAAGTGTTCCCGCACAATCCCACATAATATTTTCCGGTGGGACCGGCCGGAACATCCGTGGTATCAGCGCGACAAATCTGCTTCAGGAACGTTTCCTCCCCTTCATCAACGATTGAATTGGGAACAACAAGTTCCTGCGGTGTGCCGGGAAAGAACCGAAAGATGCCGCGCATGGTGCCACTACTTTCTGTTGCTGAGGTACAAACCCGCAAGTTTGCTGAGTTTGCGAAGCACCCCAAGAGGGCCGGTTGCGCCATCCGGAATGAGTTTTCCAAGGCGCTCGAAGAAAACGATAACGGCGAGCAACACCGCCAACATCTCAGGGCTTGCCCAATCAACTTCCATCGAACTGTCTCCGTTTGTTTGAGAGTTTACCTTAGATAATGTATGAAGGAAACTCAAGTGAAATTTCTAAACATCAATATAGAGTTCACCGGCTGCGTAACCCACTGCTGACGTTCGACTCCCGGCAACTGTTTGGCGTGCGAAAATTCGCAATCCTGCTGTTGCGGCGGCATCGGATGAGACTTCGCCATCCCCGCTCCACCCCACTTCATCCCCCGAATTGTTCGTTTCTCCGGCACGAATATTGATGCGTCGAAGATTGGTTCCGCGCTGAATAACCCACCCATATGTGTTGTCGGCGGGAACAATTGGGGTTGCTGAGATACCCACAATATGTTTGGTGTTTGAGGCCGAGAAGTCATTTGTCACGGTCCAATTGTGCGAACCTGCTGCGGAAAGAAAACCCACAGGATTGCCCGCAACCGTCCCAACCATCCCCGAATACTTGCAAAAAACTGCATCAATCATCCCATAGAGATCATGTTTAAAATGCGCCTTGGAACCGAGGGGATAGATTTGTTCGGTTGGATTGACATAGATATATTCGATAGGGAGGATTGGGTTGCCAAAAACAAGTTGCATGATGAGTTCACGCACTTCTCGATTTTGTTCTTGCAACCACCGATGACCTTCGGGGGTGAACTCCTCGGGAACAAATTCGCTCAAACGAATGGCTTCTTGCGAGGGCCAAAGATTGGGGACGTTTTCACTTTCAAGACTGAGTGAGGCGCCGAATGTGGTTGCGGCAGGGATTGTGGTTGCGAAAATTTTGGTTTCGCTTATGAGTGCGGATAAATCAAGAACGATTGGAACATTGCCGGCAAACGCTTGAAGGCGTCGAATATCGCCAGTGAGGGTTGTTGTGATTGGGATTGAACCTTGGAGGGAAATGAAAGCACCAACCGACAATGCGCCGGTCATTGTGAATGAAATTGTGCTTGTGCCCGCAAACGCACGGAGTTCTGAAACAACCCCACTCATGCTGAAGGAGGTTGGGATTGTTCCAGCGAGAGAAGTCAGGCGGGAAAGGACGCCGGAAGTTGTGGTTGTGATGGGGATCGTGGAGGCGATTGATTTGATTGTGCCAGCAGCACCAACATCAAAATATTGTTTTGGAACTCGGGGGCGGATGAGGGTCCAAGGTTCTTCGTGGAGAAGGAAAAAATCGTCGTCGGTCAGTTCTCTATATTGCCACTGCAACAAAGCGTAGTAAGAGCCGTACGTGCTGCCAGCCCCCGGATGACCCCCTAAATATTGAACAGCCCCGAAAGGTCCGTAGTCCGCCCCTCTGTCGTAGGTGCTGTCGTAGACACCATCAACATAAAATTTTCCGTTTGTTGTTCCGCCACCCAATTCGGTAAACCCGAACGAGGTGTAGCGGTTTTGCCCGAGTGGATTAATTGTTACTGATCCTGCATTTTGAAAGGTAGCGTGCCAAGTCGCATCACAGTTAAGATAACGGCTCCATGAATAGCCAAACCGTCGATACGTTGATGAAAATGCCGTCGGATGAAACAGAATTAACGTGCTTTTGGGATAAGCGTATCGAGTTACCGGCTCCGGGCCACTGTGTAACAATCCGTGACCCTCATATTGACCCGTAGAGTCAATTTGCATACACCGGCCGCGCACGTTGCTCGAAAAGTACGCTTTGCTCGTTAACGAGAAATAGTTGCTGCGGTCGGCAAGGTTGGGAACATTTCCTGCACTCTGAGTGATAAAAATCGCTGTATACAGCGCATCGCGAAGTGGATGATTGTCGATTAACTCAATATCTTCGCCGAGCGGCTTGCGACCAACCC
>JALUTR010000393.1 GCA_027021785.1 Fidelibacterota bacterium
TACCAGAGTAAAACTGAAGCTCTCCGACGCGAGCGGGAAATAAAGAGCAAGAAAAGCCGTCGGTACATTAAACAACTGATTCACGCAGGAGGTCGTCCCGACTAGTCGGGAAGTCTCGTCGGCTCCGCAGAAAAGCCTGGTTTGACCGGGCTTTTACTGTTAATCTAACGACATAGATGCAAAGTACCTCACTCAGCGGTTCAGGGCAACTGAGACAGGTTAAGCACGACGCTAATTACAAAGAACGTACAAAGAGAAAAGTGGGCAGTTGATTCGAGAAGTTGGAGTTGGTATCTTTTAGCAGATTTCCATTTGCCGTACCTGTCATAATGAAACGCCATAATTATCTTCTTTGCGAATTTACAGTTGTTCTGCTTGGGGCAGCGCTGCTTATACTCCTGTCTTCTTGCAAACCGGAAGACAATCCCACCGAACCTACTCATCCTGATAATATAAACGAACAATACGGGGCGCATAAGGGAGTCGTCTTTCTGCATCCGACTGGGTCCCTGATTTACCGGGAGTACGGAACAAAGGACACCGTCCGCTGGTGGATTCACCCGGATTCCTCGGTTCAGCAAGTGGTTGTCGAGATTAAAAAGTCGCAGGTCGACGCGGATTGGAAACATTTTTTCTACGAAGATGCGGGGAAGGGCAACCATGAAATCACCTACGATATGAATCCAAGATTCGCCTACCGGATGAGGATACGGAATCACAACGGTGGAGTCTGGGATACCAGCGCTACCATAACCCTGAAGAATTTCGATTTCTTCTTACCCACGGATCGCATTTCGGAAGGGATGCTTATTAAAATCAAGTATATCAATTCCTATGGCAATAAGGTCATCTTCGAATACAAGAGAAATGTGAACGATGCAAACTGGATGACCATCATCCCACCCGGTGCTCCACCCTTCCTTTATGCCACCTCGGAAATGGTAAGCACCGATCCCCATCTTCTTAGGATGCGGGACGTAATTACCAACATGGTGTCAACAAAATCTTTCTACGTCACCAAGGGACCTCATAAGAGATTTACGATCCTCGCACCATTGGGAAACGACCGGTACGTGAACGGCGAGCAAATACGCATAGAATACCTTGCATATTTCGATCCCGTCGCTTTCGACTTTTCGAGTGACAATGGA
>JALUTR010000394.1 GCA_027021785.1 Fidelibacterota bacterium
ATAACGAAAGGAAGATACGAAAACGGTGTTCCCCACGGACAATGGATATGGTGGGATCAGAACGGAAAAAAACAACGGGTTATTACTTTTGAGCGGGGCGTCAAAACGGGACCGTTCAAAGTTTGGAAACCCGATGGCACGCTTTCACTTACCGGTGAATACACATTGGATCTGAGGAACGGTGAATGGCGCTGGTATCGCGACGGGAAAAAACCGGATTCACTGGTCACATACCAAGGTGGATACCGGCATGGGCCGATTAAGAAATGGTATAAAAATGGAAAACTATATCTGAAAGGCGCTTATTTATTTGACAAACCGGACATGAAATGGGTTTGGTACTCCAGGGAGGGAAAGGTTGACTCCATAAAACATTTCGTGAACGGCGTTCCGGACGGAGCCGTAAAACGATATCACAAAAACGGGGAACTGGCCTATGTCGCTTTCTACAAACAGGGAAAACCGGATGGTTTGCTCGAAACCTATTATCCGAATGGAGAACAGGAATCCAGGTGGACATACGCGGATAGTCTCCGGAACGGTGTTTATAAGCTCTGGTCCCGTTCCGGGATCGTGGAAGAAGAAGGAACCTATGTCGACGGTAAACCGGACGGACTGATCACCCGCCGCTATTCCAACGGCGGTATTTCCACCATGGCCTATTATGCGAAGGGTGTTCTGCACGGAACCTTACGCGTTTTCAGTCCTTCCGGTGTAATCGTGAAGGAACAATTCTTCGCCAATGGCGTCCTGCAATCACAGTTTGAATACCACAACAATGGTCGTATTAAAGAGATCAGCCTTTACCGGGGCGGTGAATTGATCTTCCGGAAAACCTGGAATGCGCTGGGGATTGAGACAACCAAGCCGGAGTTCAAGGAAGGTTTGTACACGAAAAGTGAATTATACATGTCGGGCGCGCCCAAATACGAAGTGACGTATCGGGGGATATTCAAACATGGTATTGAATGGTACTACAATGAAGATCGTACCTGGCGGGCCGTTAATCTTTATGAAAACGGACTGATAAGATTAAAACGTCAATGGGAAAAGGGGGAACCCTTCTCCCGGGATGAAATATTCGTCGACAATCAATTGGTTGTAAGCGTAGGCCCGGAATAGAGGGGCAGGAGTCCAAATATTACCTTATTACAGGATTCTTGTAAATTCACACCGTACAATCTTCATCATTCACGCATTACGTTTAACCGACAATCGCTACGCTTCGACACGCACCACTTCTCAAATCCTGGTATTCTTCTCCACCAGTTTTAATCGAAACTTCGGATTGTTTTCCGCCCGGATTTCAGTGATTCCCATTTCCGGGTCAATATAAAATATGAAGCCCCCGGTATGGATACGCCAACGGTCATTTTCCCTGTCAACGAAGCCCCCACTCCACCGGAAACCGGACGATAATTTTTTCGGCAATACCAACCCCTCCCCTACAATATTTAACCAGGCGGAATCGGACAACCAGGTAACGTAGGTTTTAAAATCCGGTTTAATCTCAATGAACGTTGGTAAATCGATCAAGTGCCAGAGGAAATTGTTTTTTGAAATAAGCGCCGGAGACCCGAATTCATCCGTGGTAAACGTTAACATCTCCCTGGAACGAAAATGTTTTTTTCGCACTTCAAAAATCCATTGTTCACTTTCCCGTCCTAACAATGACCACTCGACTTCCGCTTCAATTTCCAGCGGGGTGACCCGATCGTCTTTTTGTGGAGAGAAATAGGTGTAAACCGCCCCATTCCGCACCCCCTCGGCAAAAACCGCCGGAAGGGTCGGCGCGCCCAAAGTCGGATTCGATTGCAACTGCAGGTGAATATGGGGGACCGGGGAACGTCCCGAATTACCACAATAACCTAACAATGCGCCCCTTTGCACTTGTTGGCCGGGAACAACGATTACACCCCCCTGTTTAAAGTGGCTCAGTTCGGAAAATTCTCCGTTTCCGTGATCGATGATGACATAATTACCCCAATTACGTTCGGTGTTCGCCTTTTGAGGCGGGTTGTCTTCAACGGCATTTTCGATGCTTACAATCGTCCCCGGGGCCGGCGCCAACACCGGCAATCCGAAGGCGTAGTATTCCTCAACTTTTAACCCGATACCATTGGTCTGATACCCGCGTTCATCGCGCACAACGAAGTCCCAGGCAAAGCGCCCGATACCCTTGTGAGTCCATTCCCCATTGTTGCCCTGCAAAACCGACCATTCGCCGATAAAAGGTAACGTTAATATGGTGCGCTGTCGCGTGAGTTGATGCGACCACCTCCGGTACCAACGCAAGTTGGTCTCCGGGTTTTTTATCAGATGCAACGGGACCGGAGTCAACCGCAGGGGATGGATCGCGCCGGGCAACATTTTTAACGGGAATAAAAAGGCCAGGGTAACCGTATTAAAAGCAAAAACCAGGGAAGGAAGTTCGTTATCCAGACCGACGGATAACCCCTGGAGCACCTGCGTCACGGCCTGGTCGACGATACCTACCACGAATATTGCCAACGAAGTAAAAATAAAGGCGTGACGATTGTTAACAATAAAAAATCCTCCGAAGGCCAAAGCGACGAGCACGTAGTTTAAACCGTGAAAACCGTCCAGGGAGCCGTGGATAAAATAATAGGTCACCATGCCAAGCAACCCTCCCCAGAGTCCGTACAATGCCGATATGCGGCTGAATAACAGGATCGCGGTGAATACCAATACCCCCGAGAGCAGGTTTTCCTGGAATAGTATATTGCCGAACATTTTTACGTATTCGAACAGCTCCAACGGGAGAGTGTCGAATAACCACAGATCGATCCGGTAAAGGAACGGGACGGCCGAAAACGTCGATGAATCACCCTTGGTAACGCCGATTGTGAGGAGCAGAAGCCATATTACCATCATAAACGGAAGACTTAAAATCGGCAAATCGTAGCGCACGAAGAAATTCCCCAACATGACCGACAGGATTCCTGTGAAGGCCGCGCCGGCGACCAGGAATACCCACATTCGCAGTGACGGTTCGGCGTACATCCCAAGCGCCAACCCCACCAATATTCCGCTTACCCCGAATATGCCCGCTTCCCAGGATCCACGGTGGGCGTGAATCCACTTTGCCACCAGATTGGACGTCACATTTCCGACCAATCCCATCAATCCCACCACGGGATGGAAAAAGGTCGCAATGAAAATCAACAGGGCCGGAATCGGGTGTGACGCAAAACTCAGAACGCCATAGGACAGCAGTACCGTTTTCCCGTAATACCGGAGTATACCCACAATGGGTAGCTTTTATTCGTTTAATCCGTTGATGAATTCGTCGGCGATGGATTCGGGCGCTTGCACATATTCCCGCGTTTCCGCTTCCCTGATCCGATGCACATTACCGTTCTCAAGGGCGATAATGGCCGGTCGAAGATAGATAAACTGCCAGCTCT
The DNA here is from genome assembly GCA_027021785.1 of Fidelibacterota bacterium. Classification (GTDB taxonomy): domain Bacteria; phylum Fidelibacterota; class Marinisomatia; order Marinisomatales; family JAADGP01; genus JAADGP01. The sequence goes on from JALUTR010000394.1 coordinate 3,429, forward strand.
GACTGATATTGTAAGCCCCGACGTGCGGGATGACCAGCAGATCGCCCCGGCGCACGGGTGGAATCGAAGTGTTCATTTGTAATACGTCAATATTCATGCAGAGGCCCCCGTAGACGACCGTATCCTCCAGCATATAACCGGCGTCCTGCGCGGTCTGAAGATTATACCGATACCATTGGACCGACGAAAGAATATTCATTCCGGCATCCAGCACGACGGCCCGTTGGCCGGTGGGGAGACGCTTCTGAGCCACGACGGAAGTAATCAGGTAGAAAGGTTCGTCGACCAGGGCCCGCCCCGGTTCGATAAACAATTTCGGCGCTTCCTGCGGGGGAAATGGTCCGTTAAGTAAAATAGGACAAATCGCTTCGGCGTATTGATCGAACGTGGGACACGTCTGTTCCGCCGGCAGATAAGCCGTGTGCAAGGTGTTATGGGACGCATACCCGCCGCCAATATCCCAATATTTCAATTTCACTCCCAGCTCTTCCTTAATGTACGAATAAAAATTCACCAATCCCTGGGCGGCACGCGAATAAATCGTAACATCGTCCACGTAAGTCCCGGTATGAATATGCAAACCTTTCACCTTTAATTTCCCACCCGATTCAGCCCGTTTCACCGCCTCGAACGCCTGTCCCGATTCCACGTTAAAACCGAATTTGTACCAGGGAGGATCATTCAGGTCCATGTTGATCCGAATTCCGATTTCTATCGTTTCCCCCAGTTCATCGGCGATATCCTCCACCACCTGCATCTCATCGTAATTATCGATATTAACTAAAGCTCCATCCCGGAAAGCCCGGATAAGTTCACTCTTTGTTTTATACGGTCCGTTAAAAACGATTTGATCTCCGGGTACATTCAAATCCCGGGCGATATCGTATTCAAATCCGGACACAACTTCCGCCCAGGCGCCTTCCTTGTGAAGCAGCGCGCACACCGATTTAAGGTAATTTGTCTTATAAGAGTAGGCTATCCGGAACTTCGGGTAGCGTGTTTTAAAGGCCCGGTTCAGGTCGCGATAGCGCTCCCGCAGAGACGGCACGGAAAGCACAAACAGGGGCGATCCGTGTTTTTCCACTAATTCCCGCACCGAGAATCCATCAATGCGGTTCATCGGAACCGTTGCCGGCGGACGACCGAACTTATTTAAAATCCCGACGCTGTGACGAATAATCGTCGGTTTGCTATACGGTTTCTTGGTATTCATACGATCTCCAAATACTTAATTTGTCTTCAGGATGAAACGAAACAGTGAGACTGTCGAATATGAAAAATAAAAAAAGAATATCGGGGAGTATTTCATCATCAATCGGGACGTTTCACGATTCACAATTCACGTTTCATTCTTCACGCCGATAATGCAATTCCCCGTTTATGGTCAAACTTTCAATGTATTCCAATGGACATAACAGGTCGGTTGCGTGGCGCACGAAGGTTATCCCCGACACAGCCGGCGGCAGCGCTTTTACCGATTTCCCCAGCGCCAAATCCACCACCAGCCGCGGTAAATTTTGATTCGCTCCGGCACACAGATAAACCCAGGCCGGAAAACGCGGGTTTATTTCCAGTAAGAATAACTTGTCGGTTCGTTCCTCTTTCATTATTTCCATTTCGCAGGGTCCCGACCAGCGGAGTTCTCTCAATATTTTCCCGGAAAATTCCAATAATGCTTCATTCCTCAGTGTGATGGCCGCCCAGGCTTTCCCTTTATCGGTCAACCCGACTTTTCGAATCGGTACCGCTCCCAGTAATTCACCCTTCTCACCGCCGAGACAACAAACGTCAAATTCCTCCCCCTTTATGACCTTTTGGGCAATCACCGGTAATCCCCACTGCTCACGGATTTTATTGAAATGGGTTTGGACGTCCTGAACGTTGGAGCATTGATATGCTTCATAAAATACCCCTTTAATCATCATCGGGAACCCGATTTCCTCAACGGCCTGGTTTACCTGTCCCGGTTCCCGAATAACAATCGTGTCAGGGGTCGCTATGTTTGCTTCCTTGCAAAATTGAACAAGATCCGATTTGGCCCGTCGTTTTACACTTTCCGCGGAGGGAATATAAAGCGCTATCCCGGCCTCTTTCAGCCGCGCTTCCAGTTTTTGAAATAACGCCAGTTCGCTGTCCAGAGTTGGAATAATGACGTCCAACCGCTTTTGCCCGTGAATATACATCA
>JALUTR010000395.1 GCA_027021785.1 Fidelibacterota bacterium
CCGCTGGTTACTTTCGGCCATGGAAAGTACATGCTCGTTGAGTTCCCTTTCCACAGATTCCCGCCGGGATACGACCAGGTATTGTTCAAACTGGTAATGGCCGGAGTCATCCCGATCATCGCCCACCCGGAGCGATACGCGCCGGTGCAAGACGACCTGGGGATTGTTAGAAAATTAATCCGGTCCGGTTGCCTGATGCAGGTGGACGCGGGGAGCATCGTGGGGTTGCTGGGGTCCTCTTCCCAACAAACGGCAATAGAGATGTTGAGACAGGGATTGTGTCATCTGATCGGTTCCGATGCCCATGACGACCGGAAACGGAATTTCTGTTTGGCGGAAGCGGTCGCGCTGGCGCGGGAACACGCGGGGAGTTCGGTGAACGAAATGGTTACCACCAACCCGCGTATGATTCTGGAAGGAGAACCGCTTGAGGCGGAGGTCCTGGATACGGAAGAAGTTGACTCCGGTTACGATCATCCATCCTTCATGGACAAACTGAGACGCCGGTTTGGGAAAAGGCAGGGATTGGGAGCGGGGAGCAGATGATTTATACCACAAGACATAAAGAAAAGTTTAATGATGAAGGTTTTGGGAGAAACCGGGGGTCGGGGGACTTTGGATGTTGGATGAATGGGGGCGGTGAAGGTGTTTTTTTCGTAACGAGTGATGGGTGACAAGTTGGGGGATATGAAATCATATAAAGATCTCAATGCTTGGAACGGGAATATTATGTTAGCTATGAGATTTTCCGACCCTTGGTACGGGATCAGCAACTTCTTTCGTAACTGCGGGGTCAGGAATGACAACCTATGACTTTTTACGATTGCCCCAAGTAGAAACAGCCAATCAACTTGGATATTTACCACGTGATTTTGGTATGGACGTAAATGTCGCGGAAACCAGACGCATGATTCAGGGGCTGATATAATCCCTTAAAAAAGAATTGAACACCTGTCGCTTGTCACTTGTCACGTAAATTATTAAAACCACTCAAATCCAACATTCAATATCATCCCTCTTCGTGTGAAAAAACGACAGAATTTCAAGCCACATTGTATTTTATTCCGGAGTTTTAACGGTCCTGACGCTTTGGTATGATCCAACTAATTGATTCCAAGATAAATCCGGAAGATTT
>JALUTR010000396.1 GCA_027021785.1 Fidelibacterota bacterium
GTACTGCGACCCCGACATAAGCCAGGCCCACCGGTTTTTCAGGGGTTCCGCCGGCCGGGCCGGCGATTCCCGTAATGGAGACGCCAATATCGGCAGCCAGCAAAGATTGTACTCCCCGGGCCATTTCCAGGGCCGTTTCCTCACTCACCGCCCCATGGCGATTCAAAGTTCCCGGTTTGACACCCAACAGTTTTTCCTTAACGACATTGCTGTACGCCACCACGCCGCCGCGGAAATATTTTGAACTCCCGGGAACGTTCGTGATCCGATGTCCCAACAGTCCACCCGTACACGATTCGGCGGTGGCGATGGTATACCCTTTATCGGTAATTAATCGGCCAACCGTTTCCTCGATCGTTTGTTTATCGTAACCATAAATATATTTTTTTATCCCGGAAACTATCGCCTTTTCCTGTCGGGCAAGAGCTTCTTCTTCGTCGCAGAATAAACGGATGTCCACTCCGGTCAACTGGGGTAAAAAAGCGATCCGGCAAACGGTTTCCCGGGATAGAACAGGACGTATCTTTTCGGCCAAAGCCGATTCCGGGATCCCGGTGGTGCGAATTGTCCGCACCCGAAATGTGGTCGTCATCCGACTTTCAAACCACGGTAACACGGTTTCCGTCATCATCGATTTCATTTCTTTGGGGACGCCCGGCAGGGCAAATAAATGACAATGTTCCTTCCGATAATGCAATCCGCGGGCAGACCCGACCGGATTAGGGATAACCTCTCCGTTGTGCGGTCTAAACGCCTGATTCCGATTGATTTCGGGGATGTTGTAATTCGCTTTCGAAAACCGGTTCCGCAGTTGTTCCCAATATTCGGAATCGAACACCGGTTTCGATTGGAAATATGAATAAAAAGCACTTGGCGTTACATCATCATGTGTCGGGCCAAGTCCCCCGGTTACGATGACCGCATCCACATTCCGGTAGGTGGCATCCAACATGGCAATGATCTGGCTTTTATCGTCGCCAATCGTATGATGAACGGCAACCTGTGCCCCGACCTTCAACAACTCCTGTCCAATCCAGGCCGCGTTCGTGTCCACCGTAAAACCGGATAACAATTCGTTACCGATGGTAATTAAAGCGACTTTCATTACAACAGCAGGTAGCCCTGGATAATGATTAAGGCAAACAATCCCGCTCCCACATCGTCCAACATAATTCCCCACCCGTTGGGAATCTCATCCAATTTCCTGATCGGCCAGGGTTTCCAGATATCGAACAGTCGAAACAGAAGAAAACCGGCGATGCCGAAGCCGATTGTTTTGGGCAAATAGGCCAACGCGACCCATTGCCCGACCCACTCGTCAATGACAACACGCGAAGGGTCATGGGAGGATGAATTCTTTTCGACGATAGTTGAAGTGATCACCCCAACTATGAATATTATTATAGTTACAACAATAAATAAATGCGGAGTCAACCAATCGTGAATCAGAAACCAGGCTATCAAGGCAACGAGACTACCCCACGTGCCGGGGGCGAACGGCAGGGTTCCTACTTTCCCTACAGTGGCAATCCAGTCGGATAAACGGGCATCTTTCACTAGCGTGGATATTTCAGGAAAATAATTGACGAATCGTTGTGCGGTTATCGTAGAGATACGTGATCCCCGTGTAGACGGTGAAAATCGTAACCGCCAACGTCAGGTAGTAAATGAGATCAAATTCTTTTACATAGGATAATATGACGCTTATCCAGTGAATCGGAATTCCCTTAAAACCGAGAAAAACCAAAATGAAGATAATGATAGTTAGCTGAGTCGCTGTTTTTGCCTTGGCTATTTTACTGGTCAGCAGCGTAAACCCTTTATGTTCCATCGTCATTCGCAATCCGGTAACGAATAAATCGCGGAAGATAATCAAAGCGACCATCCAATATTCAACGAGTCCGATAACCGAAAAGGAAATAAAAGCCGAGGTAACCAGAATTTTGTCGGCCAGAGGGTCCAGAAAGCGCCCTTCGGGGGTAACCAGATTATATTTTCGGGCATAATATCCATCATACGCGTCGGTAATGGAAGCAACCACAAAAACAATCAGGGCCCAGGCCTTTGCGTAGGGATGATCGGAGAACAGGCATATGATGAATACCGGTGTTAACAGGATCCTGAAAATTGTTAATATGTTTGGTAAGGTTATAATGTTGTCCTCCCTTCTAATGCTCGTGTCAGGGTGGCATCATCCGTGTATTCCAATGCGCCGCCGACAGGAAGTCCGCGCGCGAGGCGCGAGACAATCACACCCTTTTCTTTTAACAATTTACCCAGGTACAACGCGGTCGTGTCACCCTCGACACTTGGGTTAGTTGCCAAAATCACTTCCATGCCTTCCTTTACCCGACCTAATAAACGGTCGATGTTCAGGTCATCGGGTCCGATACCATCCAGGGGAGATAACACACCCCCCAAAACATGATATACACCCGTGAAAGTATTCGCTCTTTCAAATGTAAAAATATCGGCAGGTTCCTCAACAATGCAAATAAGATTTTGATTCCGTTTCGGATCGGAACAGATACCGCAGGGATCGGTTTCCGTGATCCCCCCGCAGACCGAACAGAATAATATTTTGGTCTTGACTTCCATTATCGCATGTGCCAAAAGAGCGGCATCCTCCCGGTTGGATTTCAATACGAAAAAGGCCAACCGCTGGGCGGTCTTCTTCCCAATGCCGGGAAAACGGGCAAATTGATCAACCAAGGATTGAACACTGGCCGGAATAAAACTCAAAATTACATCCCCGGTATTTTCAATCCACCAAGCATATTTCCTGCCACGGCGTTTAAACGATTTTGCGACTCTTCCTGTGATTTCACCAATACTTTATTCACAGCCGAAATAATCAAGTCTTCCAGCAATTCCTTCTCTTCCTGCATGGCTTCGGGATCAATCGTGAGTTCCAATATTTCCTGCTTGCCGTTGGCTACTACCTTAACCATTCCTCCACCGGATTCCGCCTCAATATACAGATCCTCCAGTTCGGTTTGAACCTCTTCAATGCGCTTCTGAACCTCACGCGCCTGTTTAAGCATATTCGCCATATTTCCCTTGTTAAACATTCTTTCTCCTATCTAATAATTTCACCATCGAATAATTCGATAATCCTGGAAACGGCAGGATTATCCGCGGTGGATTTCTCCTTAATTTTTTTCTTTTGCGTCGTCGTCGGCTTTCCCCCGTTTTTTTCCATTCCGAATAAAACGCGAATATCTTTACCGATTTTCGTTTGAATTTCCTTTTCAATCAACGGTTTATTTTTCATCAGCAAATCCAGATTAAACCGGGGTTGATCGAATAATACTATCTCCAATTTGTTCTTTTCAATCTTCTTCGGTTTACAATGTTCCAGGATTGTGCCGACCGAAGTTCTCTTGGAAGAAACACCTTCCACTATACTTTCCCAGTGCTCCTCGATTTCTTTCAAATCAATCGTCACGGAGTCCCCCGCCGCCGGCTCCGGTTCCACGACTTTTTTTTGCGGTCTCTTTGCGCTTTCGCTCGCGGATTTCCTCCCGGTGATATCCTTTTCCCGGATAACTTTCGGGCCGGGCGGCACGAGGTTCTGCTGTGATGGTTCAACAATACGTTCCCGGATCGCGGGTTTGGGCTCAGGTTCGGGTTCAGATTTGGAAAAGGCCGGTTTTCCCCGGAAGGGACTGGTACCGCCCGGGAAACGACTTAACAGTTCATCGATGGAAACGGAGGAATCCATTTCCAGCAGTTTCATCATCGTCAGTTCCAAAAGAATGTAAGGTTGGGTTGCCCGTTTAACCTGTGCCTCCAGGTCGGTCAGGATCTGCGCTATGCGCAGCAAATCCCTTACTTCCCATTCTCCGGCGCCTTCCCGGTAGCGTTTCTTCAGGTCATCATTCACTTCCAACAAATCCACACCCTTGGGCAGGGTGGCATAAAGCATATTACGGATATGTTCGTTCAGGCCCAATACCAGTTCACTCACGGGGATTCCGGAAGAACGGCCCCTCTGCATGATCTGCAATAATTGTTCGCCGTTTTTCTCTTTTAACGAATCGGTAAACCGGAAATACAGTTCCTGCGGAATCAGTCCCAACACATCGACGATTTCATCGTAGGTAATTTTTTCGCCGCCGAAGGCGATTACCTGGTCGAGCAGGCTCAACGCGTCCCGCATACTGCCGTCGGCCTTCCGGGCCAGGGCGGTCACCGCATCTTCTTCCACCTCAATCTTTTCTTCCTGTAAAATATACTTCAGCCGTTCCCGGATAACCTGGACCGTAATCCGGTTGAAATCGAATCGCTGACAGCGGGAGATGATGGTGGCGGGAACCTTGTGCACATCGGTTGTCGCTAATATGAATTTCCCGTGTTCGGGAGGTTCCTCCAGGGTTCGCAGGAGCGCATTAAAGGCCTGAGTGGTGAGCATGTGCACTTCGTCGATAATAAATATTTTGTAGCGTGAATTGATAGGGGCATATTTAATCAATTCCCGCAAGTTGCGAATTTCTTCAATTCCCCGGTTGGAAGCGCCGTCGATTTCCAACACATCCATGTTGCGCCCGTCGGCGATTTCGATACAGTTGTTGCACTCGTTACAAGGCGCGCCGGGTGTATTCAGACAATTCAGGGCTTTCGCCAGCAGCCGGGCGGTGGTCGTCTTGCCGACGCCACGCGGACCGGTAAACAAATACGCCTGGGCCACACGATTCTTTTTGAAAGCATTTACCAGGGTTTTGGTGACATGCTCTTGTCCGACAACCTCCGGAAAGGTCTGTGGTCTCCACTTTAATGATAATACCTGGTAAGACATCGGTGATTATATTATTTACGTATTTTCAATCTTTGATTGATAGTCGTTACGGCAAATCGTTAGTCCGAAAGACAAAAGTCTTAATTCCCTGATTCGCCAAATCCTTATTATGCCGTTTTCTCTCACGTCTCTTCTCCGTCGGGGTATCCATTACGTTCCAACACGAATTATGAATTGGTCGTGCACCATAGTTTGACAATCCTGTATGCTTCCCTGCTTAAACCAGTTAGCTCCACCCCAGTAGTCTACCGGCACATGGTCCACACCATTTACCGCTGCTCCCTTCCGGGCCTGACGGGGTTCGTGGCAGGATCATTGCGTTAGATTGGAGCTTCAACACCACTTAATTTAAGAGGAAAACGCAGCGAAAGCCGCACTATGGAGATCGATCCTGCTATAGCGGGTTGCAGGTTACAGGGCACCGCTACCTCCCCATCCAGCACGACCAAATTTTTTCCACCTGACGGAAGCTGCAAACCGGGAATACGCCAACCGCTGTAAAATGTTTCTATCCCAATATTTACATTTCCTACGTTGTGGAGCCGAAGGGAGTCGAACCCTCGACCTCTAGAGTGCGATTCTAGCGCTCTCCCAACTGAGCTACGGCCCCATTTTATAACATTAAATTTACCGGTAATCTCTATCGGAAAGCAAGCACGCCGAAACAATACCGAAGAATAGTTGCGGAAATCCTATCCGAATATCTTCGTAACAGGTTTAACCCGGATGAATTCGTATTCATAATATCAGACACCCCGCAGGAAGAA
>JALUTR010000397.1 GCA_027021785.1 Fidelibacterota bacterium
TTGAAGGTGTGACCTATTCCCTTACCATCACCGGGAAGGACCGCGCCGGCAATCAGGCGCCGACCGTTGATATTATCGGCGTAAATTACGATTTCACGCCGCCCCGTGTGGAGTTGGCGGCCCCCGACGGGCAATCGGCCGTCAATCATAAACGGATCACCTATTCCATCAGTGAGAACCTGGCCCGGGGCTCCGTCACCTGGCAATGGCTTCGTGGAGCGGTTGACCCGAACCCGGTCCATTCGCAGGAACTTGCGGGCGATGAACTGACCGCCGGCCGACATGCCGATATTGATCTTACGAATCCCCCGTCTCTCGTCGACGGCGCCTATTATACGATTTCCTTTCAGGGGGTGGATTTTGCCGGTCACGCCTCCAACCGGGCAACCGTTGAAAATGTGTATTTCGACATCACCGCCCCCGTTTTTACGGTAACGTCGCCCCAATCGTTTGACTATATTGCTTCCCCCGCGGTAACATATTCCCTTTCGGAAACAATTACCGACGGGACAATCTCCTTTACCCGAACGGCGGGAAGCGTCGATCCCGGTTCGCCGCACGTTGTAGTGCTGGGAGATACCGAACGACTGATGGATCTTCACGAGAACGTGTTTCAAACCAATGGCCCAGCTTTAGTCGAAGGAGGCGTCTACACGATCCGGTTCCAGGGTCGGGATCGTGCCGGGAACGAAGCCCAATCCATTGAGATAGAGGGTGTGATATACGACGCCACTCCACCGGTGCTTACCCTGACACAACCGGTCGACGGGGAAGTCGTCAACCATACCCTGGTAAGCTATTCCAACAACGAATTACTCAGTTCCGCCCGGTTTGTCTGGACCCGGACCGGCGGCAATCCCGATCCTTCATCACCCCATATTGTACCCTTGTCCGGGTTCGAGTTGGGCCGCGGAGAATTTACCCGGGCCGCCCTGGCAAACAGTCCCCGCCTGGTTGACGGAAGTGTTTATCGAATTCAATATTTTGGCCGGGATCCCGCCGGGAATGTCAGCGATACCATTGTCGTGTCCGATGTCCTTTACGATGTAACACCCCCGACGGTCCTGATAATCGAACCGGAAAATGAAGCCTATAGTGCGACGCCGGAAATGGTTTACACCGTTTCGGAGGACTTGGCCCGCGGTATGATTACCTGGCAGGGGATAAGCCCTGCCGGTAAAATGCCGAAAATCGAATACCAATTGTCCGGTGCGGCGCTGCAAGCCGGTGATCACCGGATAACTGATTACTACCAGCCGCGCCTGGTAGACGGCGGTCTGTACACGATTGTCCTGGAAGGTGAGGATTTCGCCGGGAATACATCCCTTCCCTCAAGGGTCGTTGACATTCATTTTGACAATACGGCCCCTGTTTTCAGCAATCCTTATCCGCCGGACAGTTCCGTTGTGAATACGGCGGAAATCGGGTACACCCTGTCGGAAAATCTAAAATCCGGTTTTGTCGAATTTATCGCCGCCTCCGGCGAGGCGGGAATGCCGCGGATAACCCGGATTGAATTAAACGAATCCGAACGAAGCCGGGGAAAACACGGTCCCACGCTTTTGTCCGGCCAAACCGGTTTACAGGACGGATATGAATACAAAGTGCTCCTTTACGGGGAAGACCCGGCCGGCAACCGGTCCGATACGTTAATCATTGAAAGTTTGGTTTACGATGTCACCGTTCCCGAAATCGAAATTAGCGGCCTCCGGACCGGAGCGTTTATTCGTGATAAGAACATATCGGTTTTGTTCAGCGAACCATTAAAATCGGCAACCGTATTATGGGTGGCGGAATCCGGAGAAAAAATATCGTATCCGGTTCGCAATGAAGATTTGACGGCCGGCGAACATCGGTTGTTGGATTATCCTGCCGATTTACAGGAAAACGTACTGTACACCCTGAGCATTACCGGGGAAGATCCGGCGGGTAATGTGGGTAATTCGGAAACGATTGGCCGGATACGGTACGATGGTTCCCCACCGGTAATCGCGATTCGGTTCCCGCAGGAAAAAAGTGTTGTCAACCATAGCCGCCTGAGTTACGAATTAAGCGAAGAACTGGCGTCGGGAACGGTTGTGTGGGAAGCTATCGGGGGGGAAGACCCGTTGTCGCCCCACGCGGCTGAACTGACCGAAGCGGAACGAACCGCCGGATTACATGAACAGGTCACGCTGCAACAAACCCCGGTTTTGGTTGACAGCGTCAGTTATCGAATCAGTATTAAAGGTGTTGATTATGCCGGTAACGAGTCTGAAGTCGTCTTCGTTGAGCCGGTGCTCTATGATCTTTCCCCTCCGCTGTTCACCAACCTTTCACCCGCGAACAATACGAGTATCAACGAATTGGTCCTCGGGTATCAGCTATCTGAAGATTTGATCGAAGGGAAAATAACATTTACGCAGACTGCCGGGGAGGGCGACCCGGAAAGTCCCCATGTCATCAACCTGGCCGGTTCCCGATTGAAGGCCGGACCAGGTGGGGGTGCTTTGCCGAAATCGTTGATTAAATTGATCAATGGCAGCGTGTACGATATTACGTTTTGGGGCAAGGACCGGGCTGGAAATGAGTCACCGCCAACCGGCATCACCAACCTGAGATTCGATGACGAGCCTCCGCGTTTGATTGTGACGTCCCCGGCGCCGGATTCATATCTGAATGCCGCGTCGTTTTCATACGCCATCAGCGAAGATTTGGCCCAGGCCGCCGTGACATTTGAAAATACCGGTGGGAAACCGGATGCGCGTTCGCCGCTGGTTGTCGAGCTGACGGAAAAGGAAAGGAAAGCCGGTGAATTCACGGATATTACCTTCAAGAATTATCGGGAATTGATCGACGGGGCTCAATACACCATTCGGTTTTCCGGCGCCGATTTGGCCGGCAATCAGGCCGGCGAAGTTGTCATTCAAAATGTGGTCTACGATGTATCGAAACCGGTCATCGAAGTGCGTTATCCCGTCGATGGACAGGAGATTAACGCGCCTGTCTTTTCGTTGACCATCAGTGAAGATTTGGCGGAAGGAATATTGGTTGTTACCCGCGTCGGAGGGGCGGAAGACCCGCGTTCACCGCAAACCATAGCGTTCACCGGAGATGAATTGAAAGCCGGGCGGAAGGATTCTCTTCGCCTGGCGAATGGGCCTGAACTCAACAACGGCACCGTTTATGAGCTTGAATTCCGGGGAAAAGATTTTGCCGGTAACGGGGCCGAACCTTTTAAAATCACTCGTGTAACCTTCGATAATGAACCACCGGCCTATTCCATAACCCTGCCGATCGACGGAGAACAAATAAAAACAACACAAATCAGTTATCTGCTTTCCGACGATTTGGCTTGGGGTGAAGTGCTTTTCACCCAAACGGGCGGAACCACCGATCCGAAATCACCTCATCGGGTTAAACTGACCGGAAAAGACCTTACCCAGGGAAACCATGTAAATCTGGAGTTGAATATCGCCGGCGAGCTGGCCGATGGCGGACGGTATTCCATTAAAATCGAAGGCGCCGACAAAGCGGGCAATTTGGCCCGGGGACCGGCGATTGAGGATGTGTTGTTCGATGTATTACCCCCTGTGCCGGCAATAATCCAACCGGTTACCGGGGATTGGGTGAATCGGGTAAGGATTTCGTACTCAACCAACGAAGGGTTGAGCGATGCGTCGCTAACCTTCACCCGCACCGGTGGGGCGGAAGACCCCGACAGCCCCCATGTTGTGGAATTGTCGAAACCCGAACGGACTCAGGGCGTCCATGAGGAAATCGATTTTAACGATCTTAACCTGAACGACGGCAGTGTCTATTCCGTTCAATTGGATGTCACCGACCTGGCCGGGAACAAAGCGGCCCCGGTGTTGGTTACGGAAATTCATTACGATGTATTACCACCGCAATTTACCGTGTCCAAACCCCGGTCCGGCGTTCATACGCGGGAATTGGTTCTGGATTATTCAGTGAACGAACAACTCGCACGGGGAACCGTGGAGATTACCCGCCGGGAAGGTACCTTTGATCCCGACAGCCCTCACCGGATAGAATTAAGCGGCGACCAGATCGCCCCCGGCGAACATGTGGGGTTGAACCTGAGTCAATTAACCGATTTGAAAAGCGGTACGAAATACACCCTTTCGATCCAGGGTGCAGACCTGGCCGGCAACGTCTCCGAACCGCTTTTTATTGAGGAAATCGTAATTGACAACGATCCACCCGTACTGACACTGGACAAACCGGTGGAACGATCCTATGTGAACAATAAAAAACTGAGCTTTTCGGTGGATGAGGAGCTGGACGCGCTGAAAATTCAATGGATTCGGGTTTCCGGGACACCCGATCCGGCGAGTCCCCATACGGTTGAATTGTCCGACTCCTATACCCAACCCGGCCGGTACCAGGATGTTGAACTTCCCGATCCCCCCGCTCTGGCAAGCGGCGCGGTTTACGATTTGCATCTTACCGGGACCGATCTTGCCGGGAATGCCTCGACGGTAAGCATAACCGGCGTTCGTTTCGATAATGTTTCCCCGCAAATTACCGGCCGATTCCCCACTACCGGAATATCGATTAACCAGGCCCGGGTCGGTTATGAATTAAGTGAGCAGGTTTCGTCCGGGAAATTGATTTGGACAGTAACCGGCGGGGCTTCCGATCCGGAGAGTCCTCATTATGTTGAATTACAGGAGAACGAGCTTGAAGCAGGCTTGTTTGCGACGGCTCCTTTACGTAATCAAACAGCGTTGAAAGACGGCGCAATATATTCGGTGGAGATGGAAGTAACCGATTTAGCGGGAAACAAAACAACGATTGTCCTGGCGGAAAATGTCCGCTTTGACGTTACTCCACCGGTGTTCTCAAAAATAGTCCCTGCCGTCAGTAGTTTTACGAATTCGACAGTTATCAAGTACAATCTGAGTGAAGATACGCGGGAAGGGAGCATCACCTGGATCGAAAACGGCGGTGAAGATATAAATTCACCACACGAAATACAACTGCCGCCGGAATTGCTGACCCAGGGATATCATGAAACCTCATCATTACCGGAACCGCCATTGGTTAGTGGCGGACTTTATACCATTCAACTTCAAGCCGTGGATTATGCGGGAAACACCTCCCGCATATATAAAGTGTCAAATATTGTTTATGATACGACACCACCCGAAATCAATATATTACATCCACCGTCCGGCGTGTATATAAATCAACCAACGGTAACGATCAAGACTTCCGAACCATTAAAAGAAGGTACGGTGACGTTTATTCGGCAGGGAGGCGCGCCGGATTCGAGGAAAAGACATAAATACCTGTTGCAGGGGAAAGAGTTAAGACCGTTGGGCGCGGATGGAATAACGATCAGTCGCCATACGCAACTTGTGGACGGAACGATTTACCGAATTGAATTCAGCGCCGTTGACCGGGCCGGGAACACGGCGGAGACGGTGGGCGTCGATAGTATTTATTATGATGTTTCAGCGCCCGTTTTTACCATTTCCAAACCGTTGCCCGATCAGGTGGCTGTCGGGCCGTCCGTCAGTTACACTTTATCGGAAGATATCGT
>JALUTR010000398.1 GCA_027021785.1 Fidelibacterota bacterium
CGACGGGTTTCCTCCGGCATATACCTGGTACGTTTACAAGTGGATAATGTCGTTCAGGATGTAAAGAAACTGGCTTTGGTCCAGTAAAAACGTCTTGCTCTTATTCAGAGCTCAATTTTGGTGCCCAACACTTCCAGGAATTTCCGTATCCATTCCGGGTGTGCCGGCCAGGCTAGCGCGGTGACCAAATTGCCGTCCACGTGAGCGCTTGAGAAGGTATCATTATTAGGCACCCAATGAGCACCGGATTGTTCTATTTCCGGTTTCAGGGCCGGATACGATGAGCAGGTTGTTCCTTCCAAGACTCCGGCGGCGGACAATATCTGCGGGCATGGATGCGATTTTTAATCACATCATCGGAATAATTACTTCCGGCAATTCCGAAACATTTGAACCCAGATTACGCATTAACAACCAAATCGGGGGATTAAACGAAAATATTAAGAGTTAAGACAAACCATTGAACTAAAATTTTCTTACTCGGTATATTGATTTAAATCCTTATTATTTCGATAATTTCGTTTAATTCGTTGTTCCTATTTCCCATTGCACTATTTGGGTTGAAATAAATTACAACGATTTTTCTAGTTTTGAGTTAGAACAATTACGCGAAAAGCCATTGGATACCCGCCATAAAATCTCCGAATCACTGGTGCATTCAAAATAATATGCCTTTCAAATGTTTTCTAAACTAACCAAATCCTAATAATATTCTATTAAATTACTTCGTGGAAACATGGGCAAAATACCATATTCTCATCGTGGATGATGAGGAAGATATCCTGGAACTGGTCAGGTACAACCTGGAACTGAACGGTTTTCAAACCACCTGTGTAACCAACGGTGAACAGGCATTAAAAAAGACCCGGATCGAAAAACCGGATCTGATTGTATTGGATCTTATGCTTCCCAATATTGACGGATTGGACGTTTGTCGGATATTAAAGAATGACTCCAGGACCAAGAATATTCCCATCCTGATGCTGACGGCCCGGGGGGAAGAGGCCGATATCGTGAGGGGACTGGAAATCGGCGCCGATGACTATGTAACCAAACCCTTCAGCCCGAAAATCCTGATCGCCCGTGTAAAAACCCTGCTGCGTCGTTATTCCAGACCGGTTGGCG
>JALUTR010000399.1 GCA_027021785.1 Fidelibacterota bacterium
AGCATGTCTTTTTCCCCCGGTTGATAGCGCAGTTTTTCCCGTAACAGGTGGATTAAAACATCCAGGTGTGTTCCGCCTTCCGGAATGGGTTCATCCCGAAACAATCCCAACCACGATAACCTCTGTATGACTTTGGAATCGGCGGACAAACCAAGTTTCTTTGCGGTTTTGAGCCTGATATCTTCGTTTGCACCGGCATCCGTCAGGTCAGCCATCATCTGTAAAAGCGTACTTCCTTTTTTCACCGGTTTTTCTTCGCTTAGCCCAAGGTCAATAATCGCCTTAAAGGTCTCGCACCACCCCGGATATCGAAACGTGCCCCGCACGACGGTCTGGGCTTCATGTAGTTCATACAGTTCCTGGTAAAGAAGCGAATCCCGGTTTGGATAAACTTCGAAGGTTCCCAAACCATCAACGTGTTCAATCCGGTAATTAAGGAACAGTTTTTCGGCCGGGATTTCCACAATCCGGCCATTCTCAAGAAACCGGGCCGGATTTTTTGTTGCCATTACCGCGCCTCTCGGATTCCAGGAGAACTTGTATCCAAAGGGATTGTCGTTATCCTCAGGTGCCGGTAGACCACCGGTGTACGAATAATAATGAAGTATTTTCCCGTTATTCTCATGAATTTCATCAATGATTTTTTTGGCCGACATGTGGTCGATACCGGGGTCTGCCCCGATTTCATTTAGAAAAAGCAGTTTTTTCGCCTTTACTTCGTGTCCGAATTGACGCATTTCCTTGCTTACGTAGGAGGCGGTCACCAGGTGTTTTTTCTTTTCGATACACAGTCGGGCCGCTTTCATGTGAAAAACCCAGGGTAGCAGACTCACGACAATTTCGTTCGCGCCGATCAGACGGGACAGGTTTTCCTTGTCATTCACATCCAGGGAACAGGCTTTTCCGTTGTCATATCCGGCGATTAGTTCGCGCGCGTCGTGTGGATTAATATCAGCAACAGTTATTTGAAAATCAGGGTTTTGCAAAAGGTAATGGATTCCCGGACGACTGACCATTCCGGCGCCGAGGACAAGGATGTTTTTCATGTATTTCTCAAAGATAGGAAGTTTTCTAAATAGCGGTATTCAGGGGTTAATTTGCCACGGTGCAGGATAAGGGCTTTTTTGATCGGGTAAGGAAGTACGAGTGAATCAAAAGCAATGTCGAAATCGGTGAGTACGATGTCACGTACGTAATGTTTGAGGACCCGTGAAAATTCACTGGAAGACTCGCGTGAAAATTCGCAGGGGAGATTGTCGATAGCCATGATTGTGACCCCTTTCTCCCGGGTGCCATCCCGGTAACAATCCTCATCGGCAAAATAGGTGTAAGTCGGTTTGTCCGGGTACGTTGTTTTTGATGTGATTTCTATCGAACCGTTAATATCGCAACTGATATCACCGATCACTTCCAGCTTTACTTTAGGTGTGGTCTTAGATAATAGGCTGTGTTTTGTCACCAAGCGCGGATAATCTTCCGTCCAGTAAATACAATTTACCAAAACAGTAAGATGGGGTAGGTAGGAGGCAAATTTGGATTCGTATTTTTCGGGGTGGTCGTAATAATCCTGCAGCACGAAAGCCCCGGCTTTGGGTTTGACCAAGTCCTCTTCTTTGAAAACAACTTTGATCAGGTGATACGGATCGGCCGGGATGTTATCCCCGAGCAAGTCGCCGGGAGAAATTTCATGATGGGGAAGGAGGTCGAACATTTCCTGCGCACCCCGTGACACGTTGCCGTACCCGGCGAATCCGATAACAATCGGCGCCAGGTCGCCGGGGAAACCGACAGAACGTATTTCCGACGCCACCTTCCGGAACTCATTCCTGGCGTCTTCAACGGAGGCATAGCGATATGCCTGTTTTACCCGGTCAAGAGGCGTCTCAAATCCTTTTAACCGAAGCTTCCGGGCATAAGCGTGCAAAGTCTCGATCATCCCGGCCAACCCGGCATATTTCCCGAAAAATATGAGACGTTGATTCTTTTCATTAACGATTCTTTCGTAATCGATCAGATTGCACTCCAGACCAATCATCCTTTTCAGCATCGGCATGTTGTACGATTGCCCTTTGATGGTGTGGGAAAAAAATATATAGGTTTTTCGTCGCTCGAAAAAATAAACGGGGATCTCCTTTACGGCAAATATAGTATCGGCCGCGCCCAAATCCTCGCTTATTTCAGCGCCTACTTTCCGGTAATCGTCGTCGGGAAATATCCTCAACCTCGACGGTTGCAGGATGGTCCTGATGCCGTATTTTTGATACAGTTCCGATACATCGGCCGGAATCAGGGGAACACGTCTTTCCCATTCGTTTTTATCCTCGCGGCGGATTCCGATAATCTTATTCATACTCAAATATTCAGAGTGTTATCTATGAAATAGGGGGCTTGAAAAAAGTTATTGAAATTAACCCAAAATGTTCATTTACAATGAATATTTCAACTAATGGGAATCGGTCGGTACTGGTCCCATTTCGACAACCAACGCCTGGAATAGTGTCACGCGGCCTGGAATGGTTGTCCCAAAGTACGTTAAGCATCCTTGCATGACGATTTCAAGGTTGGGAAAATCGGTATTGATTCTTCAACAACCAAGGTTGGTTGTCGCACAGACTTGAACATAAATACCGTCAGGTTTCGGAAGCGGGGGAGAAACTTGTTTATGGGGGATTCAGATTACCTACCGTAAATTTATTATCAATGATCGTACCGATATTCAACCAATTAAGGAGCGAAAATGGCCGAAATTACGATTTCCGGTTATGGTGACGATTTAACCGTTAACGGAGTCCGGATCGGTGATTTGTCACCCCGTGAACATGAGGAAATTGAAAACCGGTACGGAGGCCATAATTACCATCCCCTGGAAGATGTCGTCGTGTCGCACGTCAGTAATTCTTCCATGTTGGTATGCCGCATACCCGATCCGAGCGAAGCCAGGGCCTTCGTTGAGAAGGAAATCATCGATAGCCTGTGTTGTTATTCGGCGGTGAACCAGGGACAGTTGAATGACATGATTGTTGAGACGGTCATTGCCCATTTGAAAGAGGAAAAGATACCGACCGTACCCCGTTCAATCCGGCACAAATATATGAGCGCCTTTTTATTGGCCGCCACGGCGATTACCGAAATGGACCGGGTTGTTCCGAAAGTGGCCGGTGTGGAGGCTCCCGAACTGATGTTCAAAATGGCCCGCCGGTGGGGGTACCGGGTAAAAGGAATCCGCGCCAACGAGGCGATTATCGTCGGCGCGAAAGGGAATTTCCATGGTCGCAGCATGACCGCCGTTTCATTCTCTGACGATCCTGATTCCCGGTCGGATTTCGGTCCTTTTGTTCCGGGCATAGAATTGGTGCCTTTTAACGATCCGGAAGCCCTGGAGAACCTGTTCCGGGAAAAAGGTAATCGCATCGCGGCCTATTTCGCGGAACCGATACAGGGTGAAGCGGGCGTTCATGTTCCCGATGACGATTATTGGCCCCGGGTAGCTGAGTTATGCCGGGAATACAATATTTTATTAGCCTTTGATGAAGTGCAAACGGGTTTTGGTCGCACCGGCAAAAACTTTGCCTATCAATTATATGGCATTAAACCCGATTTAATGGCCTGTGGAAAAGCCGCCGGGGGAGGGATATTACCCGTTTCCTTTGTCGCCGGTCGCGATGAAGTTATTGGACTTTTGACACCTGGTTCCGAAGGCAGCACTTTTGGTGGTTATCCCCTGGGCGCGGTTGTGGCGGTTTATGCCATCAAGGCCCTCGTCGAGCTGAACCTTGCCGAAAAAGCAAGAATACGGGGGGAACAATTAATGGACCGGCTAATAACGATAAAGGAAGAGTTTCCCGATAAAGTTAAAGATGTTCGGGGAAAAGGATTATTGACCGCTTTCGAGCTGTTCGACGAACGCCGTTTGGACGGGCATAAGGTTTCGTTGAAATTGTTGGAACACGGTGTTTATGCCAAGGAAACACACCAGACCACTGTCCGGATTGCCCCGACCCTGACAATTAGCGCACAGCAAATCGATCGCATCGCGGATGCGATACATGATGTTATTGCCAGTCTTTAAATCATGAGTAAAAAGCCCATTTTATATATTATTTCCACGCCGATCGGGAATTTGAAAGATATCACCTACCGGGCGGTTGAAACATTGAAGACGGTTACACTGATCGCCGCGGAAGATACCCGAACAACCCGGAAATTGTTGAATTATTATCAAATTAAAACGCCGGTAATCAGTTATTTTGAACACAACCGGTTGAACCGCATACCGCAAATCATTTCCCGTCTGCATTCCGGGGAGGATGTGGGGCTGGTAACAGATGCCGGGACGCCGGGCATCAGCGATCCGGCTTACAAGCTGATACGTGCGGCCATCGAAGCCGGAATCCGGGTCGAATCCATTCCCGGGGCCTCCGCCGTCCTGGCCGCCCTGGTTTCTTCCGGGTTGCCCACGGACCGTTTTCTGTTTGAGGGGTTTTTGCCGCCCAAGAAAGGGCGACAAAAACGTTTGACTGCCATGTCCCGGGAGAGCGCCACTTGTATTCTCTATGAAAGCCCCCGCAGATTGGTACGAACATTAAATGACATTTTAAAGTATATTGGCGATCGGCCGGCGGTTGTTTGCAGGGAATTAACCAAATTACATGAAGAAATTATACGCGGTACCGTATCGGAATTGGTTGATCATTTTACGTCCAAACCGGCCCGCGGTGAATGTGTAATATTAGTTGGAAAGAATGATCCCAATGTCTATTTCGAATAATGCGAAATTTATTACTTTTGAAGGGATTGACGGTTGCGGGAAATCCACCCAGGCGAAATTATTGCTGGAGAGCTTAAATGCCCGGCGGCTGCCGGCTATCCTGGTTCGCGAACCGGGAGGCACACGGGTTTCCGAAGCGATCAGACAAATTTTACTTCACAAAGATACCGATGAATTAGTGGACCGGACGGAGGCGCTGCTCATGACCGCCAGTCGGGCGCAATTAACCCGTGAAGTGATTTTGCCAAGCCTTGAACAAGGGAAATGGGTGATCGCCGATCGTTATTCCGATTCTACCCTGGCTTACCAAGGGGGCGGAAGAAACCTGGACATGGACTGGCTGATTAAATTGAATTCATTCGCCACTTATGAGTTATCGCCCGATATTACTTTTTTTATTGATGTTCGACCGGAAGTCGCCTTGGGGAGACAGGGATTTAACCGGGATCGAATCGAACGCGAAGGAGTGGAATTTCAGGTCCGGGCTCGGAACACTTATCATGAATTATTGAAACGATTTCCCGAACGTTTCGTTGCTATTGACGGACATCAGGATGTCCGTAGCATCCAGAAACAAGTGTGGGAAGAAATAATCAGGAGACATTTCATACAATCATGAAATCCAAAAACAGCAAACTCAAATTATATCTAATTACCTTACTGATTGCGTTAATGGGCTTTGGTTCTTTAGCGCTAACTAGATCCAATATATTTCAACAGATTGTGTTTTCCCAACGGCTGATGAACAATGTTTATAAATAC
>JALUTR010000400.1 GCA_027021785.1 Fidelibacterota bacterium
TTGTCCGTTTCCCCCGGGCCATTATTTCAACTCCGCGGTGATGTAATTCCTCGATCATATTCATCGATTTACTGACTTTGCTGGATTTCTTCCGGCTCATCATTCGTCCCGCGCCGTGACAGGTGGAGCCAAACGTTTCCGCCATGGCACGATCCGTTCCGACACATAAAAACGAATACCGACCCATGTCGCCGGGCACCAGGACCGGCTGCCCGATGGTTTGGTAATCGCCCGGCAAATCGGGATGTCCCGGATTGAAGGCCCGGGTCGCGCCCTTGCGATGCACGCAGACCGTGGTGAGCGATCCGTCGATTTCATGCGCCTCGAATTTGGCGATGTTATGACAAATATCATAAACCGTACGCAAATTCAGTTCCCGGGGAGCGATTGAAAGGGCATTCAGAAAGGCCTGTTCGGTCAAATGTTTGATTACCTGGCGATTGACGAAAGCAAAATTGGCGGCCGCGCGCATGGCGCCCAGGTAGGCTTGCCCCTCCGGGGATCGAATAGGCGCGCAAGCCAGTTGTCGATCCGGGAGGACGAAACCGTATTTGTCCGCGGCCTTTAAGGTGGTCTTTAAATAATCGTCGCAAACCTGGTAACCCAGTCCCCGGGAACCGGTATGGATGATGATCACGATTTGCTCTTGTTTTAAACCGAGTTGTCGGGCAATGTCGGGGGCATATATTTTATCGATATAATCGATTTCGAGAAAATGATTCCCGGAACCCAGGGTCCCCAACTGCCTGGCGCCCCGCTTTTTTGCATACTCGCTGACATTCCCGGGGCGGGCGTCGGCGAGGCGTCCCTGCTCCTCAATATAGATTTGATCCTCATCGGAGCCGAACCCCATTGATATCGCCCGTGGGACACCGTCGGTTAACAGACGATTCAAATCTTTTATCGACAGGTTTGGAATGGCTCCATGGGAACCGACCCCGGTCGGTATTCGCGTAAATAATTTAGCCAGAAGATGTTTAATCGAAGGCTGGAGTTCTTCGCGGGTGAGATCGGTGGCAAGGAGCCGTACTCCGCAATTAATGTCATATCCAACGCCGCCGGGGGAAATCACACCTTCCCGGATATCCATGGCGGCGACGCCCCCGATGGGAAAACCGTAACCCCAATGAATATCCGGCATGGCCAGGGAATATTGCAGAATACCCGGCAGATGAGCGACGTTCCTAACCTGCTCCACACAAGGGTCATCGATGATGGAACGTAATAAATATTCGTTGGCGTAAATCCGTCCCGGCACACGCATTCCACCGGTTTTCGGTACTTCCCAGAGATATTCATGAATTTGTTTCAGCTTCATTTCTACACATCCAGTATAAATCTGGCTGTCCATTCCCCGTTACGTTGTCCTATCTCGAAACAATGATAGGTGATACCCTTTATTTCCGTATAAATATCATGCTTACCGGGGTCATATTGTTCCCCCAAGGCTATCCCCGAATATTGTGTCCCGTTCTTTTTTTCGATCCTGAATCGGGAAAACAGCCGGTCTTCCAGATTGAAATGCCGCAACAAAGTCTCCAGCCAGGAGCGCAACATTTCTTCGGGGTCTCGGGTGAAGATGGGAATGACAATTTGCTCCCTGGGTTGAACCTTTTTCAGATCGGTAATAAGGGCAAAAAGGCCCGTAGCCGCATTTTCGAGTAGCGCTTCCAGCGATTCGCCAACAACCTCGATTCCGGTATCGGCGGTATGGTGTAAAAGGGTGTATTTGTTCCGGGACTTTGTCACGACGAGCCCAATTTACCTAACAGCGGGATTGCGGTTCAATGATTGGCCGGAAAGAATTGCGGTGGCATCGATGGTCGTGTAGTTCTTTCGCGGGGAGGGGGAATTGTCGCGATTGTTTTTATTCTCCGGGAGAGAAAAAATATCGCCGTACTTACCGGACGTAAATATCTGTTCCCTTTGCCCTTGGTCTAACTCCTTCATAATATTCTCTTTTAAACCGTGTTTTTTGGAATTTGAATTCAAATCGAAAACGCTTATTTTTCGGCATGGATAAAATTGAACTTTTACAGTCAGTTCCTCTTTTTTCCGATCTTAGTCAGTCTTCTTTAAAAAAGATTTCCGAACGGATGGTCACGCGTTCGTACCACAAAGGCCAGATTATTTTAATGGAAGAGAGCCTGGGTGAAACCTTTTTCGTCATTTCGCGGGGGAGTGTTAAGGTTACGCGGATGAGCGATGACGGTCGTGAGGTGATTTTAGCCATGCTTGGGGAAGGTGATTTTTTTGGTGAAATGTCTTTATTAGACGGCGAGGGGCGGTCGGCGAACATTGTGGCGATTGACGATGCCGAAGCTTTAACGATTAAAAGAAGTGATTTTTTAGAGTTATTAGAACAATTCCCGAAAATCGCCATCAATTTATTAGAGGAATTGACCCGTCGCCTGCGGCGCAGCGATCAACAAATTGAAAGTCTGTCGTTAAGTGATGCGGAACAACGCATTGCCATTACTTTAATCCGTTTGGCCGAAGAATTGGGAACGATCAAGGGGGGAGCCGTCACCATACGGAATCTTCCTTATCAACAGGATATTGCCAACATGGCCGGAACATCGAGGGAGACGGTTTCCCGGACGTTAAAAATCCTCGAAGAAAAGGGATATATTGAACGCGATGGGAAAGCGTTGGTTATCCTCGATTTTATGACCTTTTGTAAAATATTTTCTTAGATTACCCTATCACCAGTTTCCGTAATGGATAGCACGGTTCTGGAACGTATCCGTCAAAATGATCATCGTGTTCTATCCCGCGTGATCAGCCAAATCGAGAACAACGGCGACATCCCGGAGAATTTTTTCGTTGAACTATATCCCTATACCAATAAAGCCTTGCGGATAGGAGTAACCGGTCCGCCCGGGGCCGGGAAAAGTACCCTGGTCGATAAATTAATTGGTGAATTCCTGAAGCATGAGCAGTCCGTCGGAGTCGTGGCCGTTGATCCGACCAGTCCGTTTACCGGGGGAGCGTTATTAGGCGACCGCGTGCGCATGAACCGCTATTCCTGGAATGATAACGTGTTCATTCGCAGCATGGGTTCCCACGGCGACCTGGGCGGATTGGCGCGAAAAGCCCAGGACGTGGGGGATGTATTGGCGGCCAGCGGAAAGCAGGTCGTGATTTTTGAAACGGTCGGTGTTGGTCAGGGGGAACACGATATCATGAAAGCGGTGGATGTAACGGTGGTCGTTCTCACCCCTGAATCCGGCGATGATATTCAATTAATGAAAGCCGGCCTGATAGAAATAGCGGACATTTTCGTGATTAATAAATCCGACCGGGAAGGCGCCGGTCGATTGTCGCAGGTGCTTCGGAATTTATTGCATACGTTTAACAAGGAAGACAAACCGGAACCCCCGGTGATGAATACGGTTGCCACTACGGGGGAAGGAATTCCCGAATTCTACGGCGGTCTGATGGAACACCTGGACCGGATGCGGGAATCGGGAATGTTGGAGAAAAAATATTTGCAAAGACATCGCAATCGTATTTTAACGTTAATTCAGGATAAATTGCTGACTGAATTTTGGACTTCGAACCGGCTCAAACAATTGGAAGAGGCTACCCGCAACGTGGATTCGGTAAAGGCGTCACCCCATGAAATTGCCTGGGCCTTAGTGAAAACGACTCCCCATGACTGAATCGGCCGCAAAGGAAATGACCTTCCTGGAACACCTGGAAGAGTTGCGCTGGCGATTGATAAAATCGCTGGCAGCGGTAATTGTTGGCGCTGTGATCACCTTCTTTTTCGTGGACAGGATAATCGAAATACTGGTCCGGCCCACGCAACTGATTGATCACCCGTTCAGTCTGCAGGTCCTTACGGTACAAGGGATGTTTATGGTAAAGTGGGGATTGGCCTTCGTGGGAGGAGTGGTGCTGGCGATCCCCGTCTTGACTTACCAATTATGGAAGTTTATCGCACCCGGCCTGTATGCCACCGAACGGCGGTACGTTTACCCCGTAATCATTTTTACCTACTTCTCCTTTGTCGTGGGAATAGTATTCGCGTATTTCGTCATAATTCCGTTTTCCCTGAACTTTTTTTCCTCTATGGGCTACGGAGACATCCAGAATAATGTTTCCATTAAATATTACCTTAGTTTCATGACCTGGATCATGTTGGGCACCGGGTTAATCTTCGAATTGCCGATAGCATCCTACCTGCTTGCCGTCATTGGTTTCCTGACACCCGAATTCATGCGTACTTACCGGCGTCACGCGATTGTTATTATCATGGTTCTCTCAGCCATAATCACGCCGCCCGATCCGGTAAGCATGATTGTAATGACCATTCCTTTGATGTGTCTGTATGAAATTAGTATTGGTGTTGCCTGGCTGGCTTCCAAACGGAAAACAGCCATTGGTGATACGTCGCAATAAGGGTAAATTTTACCATGCGACAGGATGTCAAATCCCTGAAACAGATTACCGCTCCGATTTTCGAGGATATTAAATTATTTCAAAAGGAATTCGAAGATGCTCTTCACTCCGAAGTCCGTTTAATCAATACCATCGCAAAATATATTTTACGGCACAAAGGGAAGCATATTCGCCCCATTCTTACCATCCTGGCGGCTCGGGTTTGCGGTCAGCCGACCTTGAACAGTTATCGCGCGGCGGCGATGATCGAACTCCTGCACATTGCTACTCTTATTCACGATGACGTGGTGGACGAGGCCAAGAGCCGGCGCGGGTGGCCATCGATAAACCGGGTGTGGAAAAATAAAGTTTCCGTATTGATGGGTGATTTTATCCTCAGCAAGGCGTTGATCAATATGATCGGGTTGAAGGACTTCGAAGCGTTGGAATTAATTTCCAAGACGGCGGAACAACTCAGCGCCGGTGAAATCCTGCAGATCGAAAAAAATATCACCAAATCCATGACGGAGGATACATATTACCGGGTGATCTTCCAGAAGACGGCTTCGTTGGTTTCAACCAGTTGTGAGTTGGGGGCCATTACCTCTTCCAGGCAGGCGAAAGACCGTGAAGCGATGCGTACCTACGGCGCCCGTTTGGGGATGGCCTTTCAGATTAAAGACGACATGTTCGACCTCCTGGGCAGCGAAGCGGAAACCGGTAAGGATATGGCTTCGGATGTGCGTAAAAATATGCTCACCCTGCCGTTGATCCACAGCTTCAGCACGTTAACAAAAACGGAAACCAGGCAAATTAACGCGATTCTGAGAAAACGAAAAAAATCCTCCCGGGTTTTGCAGGAATTGCGCGATATTATCGATAGTGCCGGTGGCTTCGCCTATGCCCAGCGAAAGATTGATGAATATTCCAATCAGGCCATTGAAGCCATCGCTCCCTATCCGGATTCCCCCTTTAAACAATCGATGATCGATTTAATCGCTTTCAACGCCCAACGGACAAAGTAGATTGTGTCTGAATAGTTCTGGAACGATGATCGGTAAACCATCTTTGGTAAATATCGGTTATCATGGTAGACGTCATCATATT